>PLXB01000339.1 GCA_003151215.1 Ignavibacteriota bacterium | reverse complement strand
CAATGCCTACGCCAATTTGGGGAAGCTGAACGAGGCGATCGAATCCTATAAAGAATGTTTGAAGTATGACGCCGAAGATGTCAGCGCCTGGCATAATCTGGCGAATGCGTATGAAGAGCTTCAGCGCTTCCGCGATGCCGTCCGCTGCTTTTCGCAGGCGATCAAATACGATCCGAAGCATTCGGAATCGTTTTTCGGAAGAGGCTCGTGCTACGATGCTCTCGATCATCCGCGTAAAGCGCTGGAGGATTACGACGCTGCGCTTGCCATCAATAATAAGAATTCCGAACTCTGGTACGCCAAAGCCGATGCGCTCTATAATCTCGGCAGGTTGAGCGAAGCGCTGCTGGCATATAAAATGGTCTTAGAGCTTTCTCCGAAAGATTTCGAAGCCTGGTATGATTATGCCGAAACGCTCCTCGATGAGCGCCGCCTCACTGAAGCTGCCCGCGCTTACGAACAAGCCACTCTCATCGAACCCGAATGGGCTGATGCGCATTATGGCAGGGCAAAAGCCCTCTACCTCCTCGGCGCGCATCTCGAATCCGCCGTAGAACTCCTCATCGCCTTCCGCCTCGACGAATCCAAGCGAAAGAACTTCGAATCCGAATTCCCGATCCTGGGGACGGAAGATTCATTCAGGCAGTTGGAGGAGATTGTGAATAGGGAAACCGAAAAGCCAGTTTCTTAATTTGGGATGTTAAATGTAACAAAAGCAAAATACGACGGTGTGAAATATGCCGTCATTCTTTCATTATTTCTTTTTTCAATAGGGCACGCTCAGTCAATATCTAAAGATAGGGCATTAGGATGGTCTCCTTCCATGGCTAACCCGCAAACCGAATCATTCAGTGCAATCTACTATGAATGGAATGATAATCATGATAAATCGAAAAGTGTTGATACTCTTTCTTTAGTTCGCATTGATAGCAATGGTAAATTGTTTACTATTCAGTCTCTTGATCCATCTTTAAGAATGCAAAGGTTTACGATACTGAATGATACACTTTTGCTATCCGAATGCTGCGGAGATTATGGTAATACGACAATAAGTGTATACAATGCATTGACGCATTCAATAAAAAAATTACTCGACAAGTCAATTATCACAGCAGTAAGTTCAGACCATCAATATTTTGCGTGCCAGAGAGATAATATCGCTTCTCCCTCAACAATTTATCAAGTAAAAAATGGAGAAATCTTTGAAAAAATAAAGACGCCGTGTCATATTCATTCCGCATTTGGGAGGAATAGTTTTGTTGCATTTGATAGTATTCTTGCACGCACAGGAAAATCCTTACCTTCGAGAGCTTTCGATTATGCCATTATAAGGAGTGATGGAAGTATTAGAGATACTATTCCAAAGGAAGTGGGCTTTTCAGTGCAGCAAGGCAAGAATGATCGTGAATTAATCTATATATCTGGCGGGCAATATAATTACAGGGGTGACACTAATACACTTATTGCTTATAATTCTGACAATAAGCTGAAAGATGTTTTATTTTCCGGGCTCATTTTCGATAATGTCTTTCCCATACCAAATACCGATTATTATTTACTGAAAGGTCTTTCTCAGAAGGAATGGCATGAACAATGGGATTCTGTAATTCAATATACCAGGCAAAAATATCCTGAAGGCGTTATTGATTATGACTTTACACCGAAAGGCTATTGGATGATCGGGGATAGTAAAACCAAAAAAATAAAAAAACTCGAATTTAAAGACTTTTACCCCATTCCTAGTGCTTCCGGCAGGCACATTCTCTTTTACAAACAAGATAGTGATGATTATCAGATAAAGGTCGCATCATTGAAAGACCTTGTGGAAAGAATGGATAAATGAACCCCCTCTTCGGAAAAATCCTGTTCCTCGTCGGCATGGTCGCTTCCATTGCTATTCGTGTGCCGCATGATAAGATAAGTAAGGAAACGAAAAATATTTATAGCGGCAAGGGCGTTTTGGAAAAGAACCACCGGATCAACTCTTTAAAGCATAAGAGCCGCTCCCGTGGGTGCGGCTCATGGTGCTTTTTTTAGTGATAGTTCTTAAAATCAAAACTCGGATACCAATTCGAGGCGCATATAACGGTAACGCGAATGTTTTCGTTACCGAAAATTCGAATCGTTTATTCGGCAAACCTTAGTAAATGAGAATTCTCATGATCGTTGAACCTATTTTTATTTCTGAATAAAAAAAAGTCCCCGAATTACCGGGGACTTTTTTGCAGATTTTTGAATCGGCAGAATTTTATTTTGTAAGATTTCCCATATCTTCTTTAGAAGAAGTTGTCTTGATGGTAAAATCTTTATTGATCTGGATGGTTGCGTCATTTAACCTCGGAGTCTGGATCGTTTCTTCCTTGATGACGCCGGCAGCAGTCTGAAGGCGAACCAGGTATTTTGTATTCGAGGCCAGAATGACGAGGTAATTTCCGCTTATGCTATTGGAAACCGATGAAGTGATCTCCTCATCCTTATCCTTGATAGAACGGATACTGACCTTCACCGATTGTACTTTTCCTGTTTCGGCAGAATGAACCGTACCTTTAAGCATGACAACGGGCTTAGAAAATCTCACATCGCCATGAGATACTCCGGCAACGCTGAAAACGAATCCGGTAGCCAGAAGCGCAGCAGCAAGTGTGATCTTTCTAAAAGCAGAACTCGAACGCAGTGTGGAAACGGCAACCGATACGGCTGCAGGTATGTGATTTTTCATTTTTATGTTGATTGTGGTAAAACTAATTTCTATCCGGCTGGGAGATTCTCCCAAGCTGTTGATTTTCCAAGCCCTTAAACACCAATTCTCTTCAAAAAGTCCTTATTATGTGTTAATAAATCGTTATTTCTTTTAACGTATTGCAAATGAATGGCTTATGGCGGCTTTTTATTTTGGGATAAAGTTCTCAGGAATAAAAAATAGGGGCACACCGTAGTATGCCCCTGCCACGAGTACTGTCAATCCTATGAATGAAAGACAGTTTTTGGAGAACGATCGGTATCGCTTATACGCTTTATGAAAGCAGAAATGGCGATTTTGCGTGACAGGGGGCTGTCCGTGCCCTACAATAACTCTAAGTTCTTCGTTTTGTTACAGGTAAAGAACAAAAAAAGAGGGACATACCTGAGTACGCCCCTGCCACGGGTACAAATACTTACACATCCGTTGTAAGTATTTTGGGAAGGAGATCTTTCGTTTAACACACAAAATTTCTAAAATTTCCTTCCAAATTATAATACGCAATGATTCAGCGAATGGATGTATGCGGAAAAGCCTAAAGTTTTAAAATATTATTTCTGTATGGGATAGATACGGGCTAAGATTATTGGGATTTACTGAATTCATCGAAAAATCCATTTATTATTTTTCAATAACTTACAGACTATTTTTAATTTTTTTTGGATGGGCACCTTGACAAATGGTAAATAATTTCGTATATTTGTATTCA
>PLXB01000273.1 GCA_003151215.1 Ignavibacteriota bacterium | reverse complement strand
CCGTTAAAGATGCCATCGATATTGTGAGCGTCGATTCGTTATTCAATCCCCTCGATTCAGGATACTATCCGGTCTATAGTCTTGATATTAAAAATACCGGCAGCGATGCCGATACTTTTTATTTATCTTATTCGCGAATTCGAAATGGTTATCTCGTCCCGCTTACCGTACAGCAATACATTCAAGGAGGAGAAACGAAGACATTTAAAACATACGGACCAAGCCCGTCAAATTCTCCCGATACGGTGAAAGCCAGGTACTATTCGTTCTACGTGAAAACTATCGATAGTACCTCACTCTTTGTTTTGCAGCCGACCATTTCCATTCATTATGGCCAAAGCCCCAACGGACCCGAACAATGCGGAAGTCCGGGTACAGATCTTCCGGTCGATATTTCAAAACTTAAACACAAATAGTTAAAAGTAGCTGCCGGCGGATCAAAGTCCACCGGCTTATTTCTTCTTAGAATCTGAAATGGGCGAACGCCTTATTGGCTTCTGCCATGCGATGGGTATCGTCGCGTTTTTTGATGGTTGTGCCTTCGTTATTGCTGGCAGATAAAAGTTCAGCGGCTAGGCGCTGCGCCATGGATTTTTCTGCACGCGCACGGGCATAGGTAATGAGCCAGCGAAGAGCGAGAGCGTTACGGCGCTCAGGGCGTACTTCTGTGGGAACCTGGTATGTTGCTCCTCCAACTCTGCGAGAACGGACCTCAACTGCAGGAGCGGCATTTGCAACTGCTTTTTTAAAAACATCCAGACCGTTTTGCCCTGATTTTTTTTCCATGATGTCAATGGCATCATACATAATGCGCTGTGCGATCCCTTTTTTGCCATCAAGCATTAAGGAGTTTACAAACTGGGTTACAAGCGTATCGCCAAATTTCGGATCGGGGGTACGCGGACGTTTTGCTGAAGTATGTTTTCTCATTGATTACTATCTGACTGCGTTTAACAAGAGGCGGATCGGCTGCCTATTCATAAGAAAAAGCAAATGCCCTCCGACCACCATCCATTCTTTATTAGAGAACGGACTCCAAATAAAATTATTTCGGTTTCTTCGCGCCGTACTTTGATCGTGCCTGTTTGCGGTTCTGAACACCTTGCGTGTCGAGCGTACCGCGAATGATATGATAGCGAACACCGGGAAGGTCTTTTACTCTTCCCCCTCGAATCATCACGATCGAATGCTCCTGAAGGTTATGTCCTTCGCCGGGAATATATGCCGTTACTTCCATACCGGTTGTGAGCTTCACGCGGGCAACTTTTCTCATTGCCGAATTCGGCTTTTTCGGAGTTGTCGTATACACTCTCGTACAGACACCGCGGCGCTGTGGTGAGTTCTTCAGAGCAGGCGATTTGCTCTTAAAATTAAGCTCTTCGCGCCCCAAGCGCACCAATTGGTTAATTGTTGGCATTAAATTCCTTCATTATGACTAAAAATGCGTTATAAAATTAGAGGTCTGTAAACCGAAATAAGAGCCGGATGGTTCAGATTAGTTGCTTTCGTCTGACATTAAAGAAAACATGTTAATGCCGGATTCTCAGTGCTCCGCAACTCAGAAGTTGGCTTGTAAGTCCTTTTTTCTATATAACAAAACTGTGCACAACCCTAATTTCTTACTCCGTTAAACTTAAAACAGTGAATATAGTGCTCGTTATATATTAAAGAATAAATATGCTGATTTTTTATCGAGCATACTAAAATGCTTCGTTCACAAATAAATATAATTCTGAGGAATCGTTGGCGATTCCAAAATCGAGGCGAACCACAACATGCTCTGCTTCTGAAACGATAAAACGGATGCCGGCACCCGCATTCCATTTTATACTGGAAATATTAAATTCATTAACCGTTCCTGCTACTTCACCAAGACCGGCGAAGCCGACAAGTCCGAATCTCCAATAAACAGGCATTCGATACTCTGTCTGAAGGACGGCCATATCGTTATCACGGTACCGTCCCTCAGCGATCCCTCGCATTAATACTTCACCGCCTAATCCTGCCATTGTATAAAACGGCTCAATACCGTTTACGAGGGTTACTAACCCCTGTAACGCTATAGTATGGGTGGAAAAAGCCGGAATAAAATCGCGAGCATCAAGCGTTAAACGAGTAAAGTTGAAAGAGCCGCCTACGTATTTGGAATAGACCATTGTTCTGAAATCTGCGTATTGTCCTTCATGTGAAGAGAAAACATTATCACGCGTATCATAATCAACGATAACTCCCCACCCTGCAGATAGACCTCCTTTTGCACCAGGTACATTACCCGTTTGTATAATCCCCCCGGGATTCGAAGTCTGAATAATATCATAACGATATTCCGTTCCGATTCCGGCACTCAACCCCTCACCATCAGGTGTTCGAAATAAATTCCTGGTGAATAAGATATCTCCTCCCCTCCATAACGGCGTATAGTTATCAATTGGATTATTCGGCGTATGGTCGCCGATGCCGTAAAAATCGAATGGTATTCTTTTAAAATCAAACCCTCCGAAAATATAATCATTATCATGCGAAAAATAAAACGTATAATCTGTTCCGGTGGAAAATTGATGTTTTAGTGTATAGGTTATTCCTAAAGAAACGCTGGATGGTCTGTTCACTCGTGCTTTAGAAACGTCATTATTTTCGGCTGCGGTATCGACACCGAGATGAAAATAGTATAATCCGGCGGCACCAAAAGCAAAACTCGTTTCGGGCTTATAGTCTATAAACGGAGATCCGACAATGCCTTGCTCCGGTTTGGGTTCGGATTTTTGGGCGCTATCTGATTGAGCATAAAGCGGACTGCAGGTTATCACCATTGTGATAAAGAACGAAACGAAATTACGCTTCATGATCGCATACCATCTATTATTTCGTTCATTGGATATGGAGCAAGACTTTAAATGATTCGTTAATATGCTTAAAATAGTCATTGGTTCGGAGAATATCACCATAGCTTATAAGTAGTCTCTCAAAACTTGACTCCCATGTTTGTTCCTGCGCATAAATGAAAGCATCGCTTGCCATTTGAGCCCTTTGTTCGGGAGCATCGAGGAGAGTTTCGATCTTTGCTGCAAAATCCGCGGGATCTTGTGGTTTTGCGAATAATCCCGTTACGCCGTCTTTTATAAAGCCACTTGCTCCTCCCTGGTTTGCGCAGACAGGCGGAATTCCCGAAGCCATAGCTTCGAGGGTCACATTGCCAAAGGTTTCAGTTGTCGATGGAAAAACGAAAATGTCACTCGATGCGAACGCTTCCGAAAGATCTTCTCCGGATGTATATCCGAGAAATACTGCTTTCGGCATTTGGTGCTCAAGCTCGTTCCGGATTGGTCCGTCTCCGGCCAGAACGAAGGCAATATCATTTCTTTTTTTTTCGAGGATGGAGTATGTATCCGCTAATGTATGAAGATCCTTTTCCCAAACAAGCCTTCCGACAAAAAGCAATGCGTATTTCTTTTCAATGCCATGTCTATTCTTCCATGAATCGCTATAATGAGAGGGGTGAAAAAGTGAAGTGTCGACACCGTGCGGCAAATACTCCAAATTTTTAATCCCATGTGAAAGCAATTCTTCAAGAATTGGTAAAGAGGGCACATAAATGCGGTCGCATTTATTATATAAATGTTTGAAATACAGCCAGGCCGGTTGCTCGAGCATTTGAAGATGGTGATACTTGGCATAGCTTGCGAAATGGGTATGATATGTTGCAACCACTGGAATACCATGTTCTTTACCATATTCTATCGCAGCGCGGCCAAGAGTGCATGGGCTGTTAATATGAAGAATATCGGGTTCGAATTCTGCCAGCCGATCACTGAAATATTTTTGCGACGGAGATGCCAACCGGTATTCGTCATAAATTGGAATCGCAACTGAAGGTACTTTATACATCGGAATCGTTTGTTCGTCATCAGGGGGGATGATCGGAGAGAAAAAAATATGGTCGATCTGCTTTGCCTGCAAAAAATCGGAGAGCCGGAAGAGTACTCTCGTCACTCCGTCATGCCCGGGTTTCATTGTTCCGGCGAAAAAAGCTATTTTCATTTTAATTTTAAAATTTATCTAAACATCACCAAAAAACCGCTTACGCGAAGCAAAGATAAAGCAATAGTATGTCAGGGAATGCTATGGGTGAATTGTTAGCGACATCAGAATGCCGCCACTGAAATTCGTATGATACCGGAGTAATCCGGAAATATTTGCCGACAAAAGATCATTCAGTTTATATCCTGCTGAGATTTCCGATGCAAGTCCGAGCGTCGCTATCGGTGTTATTATGTTCGACGAAGGAGTTCCTTTAATGCCTGATGTAATCGCAGAGTTTGCAAGAATGTGGCCAATTTGAATTCATGCAATAAAGCGTCCGATTTCAGTTACGCCACCAAAAGTAATGTCGAGTTCCTCCATGGTTTCCCCTTTTATTCTCATTACGTTCAATAGGGATGTGGGTGGATCTTTCCGTTCATCATGCAAACCTGTAGCAGCGATAAATCGCACTGTTGCGATCTGCCAATCATGCTCCAATCCAAAAGAAAAACCGCCTCCGTACATCCTTACATGGTCGAATAACATAGCACCTTTGGCTTCGGCAAACAAAGAGATAGGATAAGTATTTTGTTCTTCAGAACGTGGAACTTGAGATATAATATTTTGGAAATGATCGCGCGGCGGCACAATAAAGGACGAACTCTTTATTGTAGCCAGATCAATTTTATTGATCGTAGAACCGATCTCGTTATTCGGACCATCTTCTTTAATTCTACCAATTATTTCTTCTGCCGTTCCAATAGAAATATTTTTTTCATTGGTTGCCACTACCGGAATTTGCCGCATAGACGATTCAGGCGTCACTATCTCGATTTTTGAAAAATGCACACCATTGACTTCCGGCATAAATTTCATTCCGCCGCGAAGTTCTCCGGCAGAACTATGCTGAAAGAATACCAAGCCACCAGCAATAACTATCATCCCATTCTGGAAAATGATATGCTGAACTCTCTGCCAGAATGTCACTGCCTGCATTTGCACACGAATATAATTTTTTACCATATTCATGGTCAGCGGCGATTTCAACTCGTGAAGAGGACGAAATGTGTCGGTATCGAATTTTTTTTCAGGGGTGGAATTCATGATGTTTGGATTCTATATATTGGTGGAATGTTCTGTGCTTCTTTTCCTGCAGATTGTTTTCTTGATTTAATAAGTTCGTCGTCGGTAAGTAATTTTCTCAAATTTTCACGGGCACGTGATAGCCGCGACTTCACACCGGACATCGTCCCACCTTGTACCTTTCGGATCTCTTTCAAAGACAAACCCGATATTTCAAAGAGAACTATAGTCTCCCGTTGCGAGACAGGTAATTTCATTAACGAAGCTAAGAGCAGATCGAGATCATGGGAAGATTCGCGAATAGGTTCGTAACTTGAATCTTCAACATCCTGCAAACGCATAAATATACGATTACGCCAACGCTTTCTCCGATGTAAGCGAACGGTGATAGTGCTCAGAAACTTTCGGAAGGAGTATTTATCGCGAAGAGACGAAAAACTCTTATATGCAGCAAGGAATGCTTCGCTGGCAAGATCGCCGGCATCGTCATACGAACCGGTTAACCCGTAAGAAAGCTTCCATATTGCTTCCCGCTCCGGTTCCAGTAAATCCCAAAATTCTTCTTCGTTCATCATCATCGTTATCTATAAGTGACCTGAGAACAAAAAAAGTCTCACTTATAGTAAAGATCATCGAGAAGTTAGAATTGTTTCATCCAATTACCGTTTTGGGATGCGCTCTGCTTGCTACGAGCAAGCCCAATGCCCAAGCAAAATCTTTTTCACTCTTATAGATTAAGCGGTTTACAGGCTTATCGTTCTCATAGACTTCATGCAAAGTGCCGTACTTTTCTATCAGACCGAGTACCTTTTGCAAACGCAAATCCGCTTCAGTTTCGTTGCCGATGACTCTATATGCCGATATTTCTGCGGCAGCGAGCCAACTCCACTCCATCAAACCATGATAATCATGTAAATGGATCAGAAAAAAGGGCAAAAAAACATCCTTTCTTCCCGGATTCCAAAAGCCTGCCGGTGGTACGATGCTATGGCGTTTATCGATATGAGCAAGTATTTGTACTGCCTGTTCAGGAGTTGCAATACCCCATAGAATTGCAAGTAGGTTGCTTCCTGTCATACAGACAGGGTTAGCTCCATCGGCAAAGTAATTGCCATTCCACCATTGCGTGAGCTTTGCCGCAGTCTTTTCAGCGCGTTCGAGATAAAATGGATCGTTAAAGAGCTTCGCTGCTGCGATCATCGCTCGGTAATAACAAACATTCGTGTAGAGCCGGGAACCCGTATGCTTCAATGAGTCATCCCAACTCGCATATTTTCCTTCATAGAGCAAACCGTCTCTGTCTTTTTTATCAAGCCAACCGATAACCTGGGATAGTTTATTTCTCCCAAGTGTACTAGCTGAAAGCTCTTCGTATTTCTCCGCAATGATAAGCAATAAACTGTTACTATCATATACCGAATTCGTACCTTTATCCTGAGCATGATGAATTCCTTCGCTCGTGGGCAGACGAAGATAGCGAAGCACTTGGTTCTTTGTACCAATACGCATGGCAACATGTCCGTCTTTGCGCAGGTTATCCAAGAACCTGCTCAG
>PLXB01000426.1 GCA_003151215.1 Ignavibacteriota bacterium | reverse complement strand
AGCCTTTATGAAAGATCTCCAAACAGACGCAACTCCCGGCGAAGCAGGGTATACAGAACTCGAAAGGATGTGGGCACGTCCGACACTGGATTGCAATGGCATCTGGGGTGGCTTTACCGGAGAAGGGGCGAAGACCGTACTTCCCTCAAAAGCTTACGCAAAGATATCTATGAGGCTTGTACCGAACCAGACACCCGGCGAAATTGCCAAAAAATTCGAAGCATATTTTATTAAGTTCAAACCGGCAGGAGTTACAATAAAAATAATTGATCTGCACGGCGGAATGCCTGCAATGACTCCGATAGATTCAGTTGGAATGAACGCAGCAAGAAAAGCTCTGAAAGAAGTCTTCGGCAAAGAACCATTCCTGACCCGCGAAGGCGGCTCGATTCCCATCGTCAATAGCTTTGCGGGAATACTCGGCGCACCGTCTGTTCTAATGGGCTTCGGTTTACCTGATCAAAATGCTCATTCACCGAACGAAAAAATGAATTTGAATAATTTTCACAGAGGTATAAAATCCGGAGCATTATTTTACGAGAATCTTGCCTGATGTAATTACACAGTTTAGCCAACGACGAGTGCTCCGATCATCAAGGCAACGGCAAATACGAATGCTTTTGCAAATACTAATGCGAATTTATCCATGACTTTACCCTCCAAATATCGTTTAATAAAATTTATTCCTTCCTTCTGTATTAATGAGGCAAAAAGATCGTTTATGTTTCATTTTTTTTAAAATATTACCTGAATAATGAAAAAGTCCGCTCTTTACATAGCGGACCTTTTGCATCATTGCTGTGTCTTCTTCTTCCTTACAGAGGCAAATTTTATCTTCCAAAGCGTTTGAAGATTCCGACAACGACATCAACGGTAAATGTATCGGTAACGCCATCTTTCGTACGAGTCACATCGAGAGTTGCAGTGCCGTCTCCATTGAAAGTGATAACTGTCGAACGATCTATCAGTTCGCCTTTTCCTGCCAGTGCATGATATGTTGAATTTGCAGTACCATCAAGGAAAAAGTATTTGTCATTATTTTGAAGAAGTCTCTTTAGCGAATCGTTCGCGAACGAAATCGTCATTGTATGATTGAGCGTACGCTCATAATTGTCTTTTGTCAAAAGTGAATCAACTCCTGTACGAGTATATGATCCGGAGAAGATAGGATTTGCATTAAAGTTTGCAAGTCCGATGATCGACCATGCGCCGCTGACTGAATCATCAATATCTAAGCGCTCTCCGAATTCTTTTTGCTTGTTTCCTGTGACAATAACATTGATCTTATCGATCAAGCCGTGTTTCCATTTCGCCTGGTATTGCCCTGCTGTATCAATAAGTTGATATTGGTAAACGAAAGTCGCCATAACAGATCGGTTGTTCCATGTAATGTTCTTAGTTACATTGATCGTATGCCATCCGGTAGAAGGATTGTATGCCGAATCCGAACTCATGATCGGATTCCCTTTTGCATCCGTTCCCATGCGGGGAATCGAACCTGTTGTGGCAAGAGCGTAACTATCGCCGAGTGACATGCCCAATCCTCCGGATTCATTTCCGAGCGCCGTTGCTGTCATATCGGCTGCAGCTTCGGAATCATACGTCGTCGCACCAGGCGGTTCCGATGTACTATTTTCCTTACATCCTATGACCAGCGCGCTGATCATAATTACTATTGCAACTGCAAAAGTCTTTGCAAATGCTAATGTGAGTTTATTCATTCCTATTGTCTCCTATGGTTAGTTAATAAAAAATACTTGTTGATCTCTTTGTAACATAGAGACTTTCGGAAGGACCAAAGTTTAATGAAGTTCCATGAATTCGTATTCATGGAATAAAAAATGGACAAATTATAAATCCGCGAAGATCCCCTAAATTCTAAGTTCGGGCATTTACACCGTTACGAGGACCTGACCCTTAAAAATTTTCGTTTTCCAACCTTAAGAACGATCCCTTCACTCGATGGAATAAGCGTTGCTTTATCATTCGTTAGTTTTTCGCCGTTCAAAGAAACTCCGCCGCCTTGAATCAGCCGGCGGGCTTCACCTTTCGATGTTGCTAATTTTGTTTCGACCAACAAGTCTATTATTACGTATTCAGCGATCTCGGGAAGGAATATTTCTTCTATATCATCGGGCACTTCCTTTTTGACGAATAGTTGCTCAAAACGCTCAAGAGCAGCATCTGCAGCATCACTGTCATAAAACTCCCTGATGATCTCTTTGGCGAGCCTGACTTTTATATTGCGTGGATTTTCTTTTCCTTCATCAAGCGTCTTTTTAATCTCAGCTAAATCTTTTACTTTCGTCGCAAGCATAAAATATTTGTAGATCGCCGAGTCCGGTATCGACATTGTCTTGCCGAACATCTCGTCAGCAGAATCATTGAAATTTATTGAATTCCCATACGACTTACTCATCTTCCGAATGCCATCAGTCCCTTCAAGAAGCGGCATGGTCAAGATGCATTGCGGAGCTTGTCCAAAATGACGCTGCAATTCCCTTCCGACAAGTAAATTAAATTTCTGATCCGTGCCTCCAAGCTCTATATCGGATTTGATCTCAACTGAGTCCATTGCCTGCGCTAAAGGATACAAAAATTCATGAAGGGAAATCGGCTGTTCCTCATTAAATCTCTTATGAAAATCCTCCCTCTCAAGCATTTGGCTTACGGTATAACTTCCGGCAAGCTTTATTACATCGGGAAAAGTCAGTTTGCCAAGCCAATCGTTATTGTAATGAATAACGAGTCGCTCTTTCGTAAGGATTTTTGAAACCTGCTCAATATAAGTTTTTCCATTCTGCTTTGTCTCTTCTACAGTTAGCATCGGCCTTGTTTTGGATCTGCCGGAAGGATCACCGATCATGGCCGTAAAATCCCCAATGATAAGATGCG
>PLXB01000471.1 GCA_003151215.1 Ignavibacteriota bacterium | reverse complement strand
CCGCCATGCTCATCAAGCTCCATTTCCCAACTGACAAGCTTCACATACAGATTGATCCAATCTTGTGCAGTTTGCGCCGTTTGTAAATTAAATGCCATCCGGGCAAATTCCTGCGTGTAATCGCGGCTGACAGCTTCGCTTAAGATCTGTCTGCCCTCTAAAAATTTCTTAACAGCAAGAAGCACCTGAGTCGGATTGACAGGCTTGGTCAAATAATCGGAAATCTTCTTGCCGATCGCCTGCTCCATCAGATCTTCCTCTTNNGGCGGTGATTTCGATTTGATCGCGTTCAGGGTCTCAAGTCCGCCGAGACCGGGCATCTGCTCATCCAAAAAGATCAGATCGGCAGGAGATGAGGCGTGCAAGGCAATCGCATCCGAGCCGTTCGTTGCAGTGCGCACGGAGTAACCGCGCTGCTCCAACAGCATAATATGCGGTTTCAGCAAATCGATCTCATCATCAACCCAGAGTATATTTCCTTTTCCAGACATAGTAATTTATTAGTGAAGCATAACAGCCATCCTACGGAGAGAATTCGGAAAGGGTTCGGGGGTCGGGAATTGAGAGTAGGGATGGACTAAGAGTCTGTCCTACCGAATCCCCTATGTCGTCTTCGGGTTGCTCGACATGAATGACTCTTCGCCTTCATCGAGCCGTTCGAGTTTGGATTGCAGGTAAGTGAAAGCTTCTCTCGGCGAATCGCTGAAATGGAGCAGATCGAGATCTTCGCGATCTATCATTCCTTCATCGGCTAAGAATTGGAGATTCAAAACTTTGTTCCAGTACTCAGTGCCGTAACAGACGATGGGCATTTTCTTCTTCACCTTTCCGGTCTGCACGAGAGTCAGAATTTCCATGAGCTCATCAAGGGTTCCGAAGCCGCCGGGAAATACAACAAGTGCTTTGCCGAGATAAGCGAACCAAAATTTACGCATGAAGAAGTAATGGAATTCAAAATTGAGTTCGTCGGAGATATAGGAATTCGGCATCTGCTCATAAGGCAGCGCAATGTTGAAGCCTATCGATCTTCCGCCGGCAAGTGCGGCGCCTTTATTCGCCGCTTCCATAATACCCGGACCGCCGCCGGAACAGATAACGTAACGCTGCTTGAAACTTTGAGTACGAACCCGTTCTGCGCTGACAAACGGAATACGCTCTGATACAACGACGCCTTTTTTTGCATTCGCTTTTTCTTCGTCCCGTGCTGCAACGCGAACAGACCACTCCGTAAGAAGCCGGGAAAGTTCGACAGCATCTTCATAGAAATGCGACATCCTTTCATGCGCTTCGGCTCGTTTTCGCGCTTCATCAAGCTCGTGCTTTACTTCTTCAGAATTCGATTGAGTCCTTTCAATCAGTGACCCGGTATTCTCCACTTGCAATTTTAGCGCCGCCGCTTCTTCATGGCTTTTGATCCTGGCGCTTCCGAAGAAGACGATCATATCTTTGATCCGCTCGCGATTCAGTCTGGCGCGAGGCTCCATGTATTCAGACATAATGCGAAGCAGACGTGCCTCGGGACTGGTAAGAAATTTTTCGTTCAGATATGCCTTTTCGGCTTTATGTTTTATTGCACTCATAATAGTTGATTATCTAAACTATTTAACGGAAAGGAGATAGGGAATGATTCAGAAGGGATAAATAAAAACCCTGTCCGCTTGGACGGACAGGGTGACCATGATTGAATGACGTCCCTCGGAATGAGTTTCGCCTTCAAAATTTTTAGTGATTGATGATCACTACTCCTGTTTTAAGGGCATTATACGGTGCACCTACTCGTAGCTGGTATGCATACACACCGTTAGGGAGCGGTGAACCATCGGCAGCTGTACCGCTCCAATTGAGGGTATAGGTTCCTGCCCCTTTGTTACCATAATCAAGATTATCTTTCCATTTGCCAAGATTATTGCATACCGTTAAAAGAACGGAAGCATTTGATGGTCCCGGGATGGTATATTGAATTGCACTTGTCGTCGTAAGAGGATCGGGACTTGGAGCAACATCGAGAGATAAACCTGCAAATGGAATATCGGTCGAAGGATCAACACGTCCGGGAACACAGAGAACGGGAATTGCAAAAATCGTATCGCGCTGATATCCGCCGATATCGGTAATGCGATAATCGATCGTGTAATATCTGCCTTTGCCATAGGGGGCATTCGGCGAACATTCGGAACGAAGCTGGAAATTCAGCGTATTCACTCCGGTTGTCGCACCTTGAATATCTCCGGCAATATCGCCACCGCCTGTTCCGGCATCAGGCTCGTTACTTGTTACCGATTGCAGGACAATTGCAGGAGAGCAGCCTCCGGAAAGTGAATTTGAAACGGAGATATTCCGCAACGTATGGTCATCGGGAAATATGAAGGGTGGGTTCCATGAGATCGTAAGCTGCGGTGCCGTTGCTGCACCTTCGATTGCATAGATTCCCCAATCTTTAAGGGTTCCGGTATTTCCCACTGCATTATCACTTGCAGTTAAAGTCCAGGTTCCTCCCAGGCCATGAGATCCGAAACCTCCTGCAGTTGAGATCGAATTGGCAGGAATAAAAAACCCAACTTGTTCTTTTCCGGCAGGGTTTGCAGTTTGGATCGCAGTAGATGCTGCATCTCCAAAGACAATATTCGGGTTTTTCGCGGTTGCATTTCCTGCGCCATTGACAGGGCGGTTCATGAGGGTGATAGACGTATTATCCGGAGATGTTAAGGTATAAATAAGATCACCCGTTTTATTATGACCATCGACGGTTACACTGACATAGATGGAACTCGGAGTAATATTTGCACAGGGCAAAGAAAAATTAACCGAACTGGTGATCCCGATTCCATTATTATCAGGAATAGCGGTTCCGGGAGTTGCGAATTTTGCAATATAGGTGGCAGGAGTTGTTACAGCTTGCTGCAATGCAATCGTCCTGAATGCATCGGTGCGTCCGAAGCCATAAGCATTATCTTTTCCGGCAGCGCCATAATCTATACATCCATTTTCAATAACGGTACGATACTGAGATGAAGTAAGCCCCGGGAACATGCTTATCACTTGTGCCGCCAATCCTGCTGCATGCGGAGCTGATGCAGAAGTACCGTAAAACGGAGCAAAGCCGGGCACAGAAGTCGTCACGCCATCGAATGAAGCAACATCGGGCTTGATCCGTGTTGAAAGAAGCGGTCTGTTTCCGCCGACAAGCCCTGCACCGAATTGCACCATGTACACCGGTCCCTGAGAACTGAATGCTTCAAGATTGATATAGTTATTCTCGCTTCCGATAGTGCTGTTTCTATCGGCACCGATGGCTCCGCAACCGATCGCACCGGTGGCACAGGCATGCCCCCAAGTGCTGGAGGCAGTAGTTCCAAATTGCATCGGGATACCTTGCCAGATCGCCAGTTTCATTCGAGGAGTTGGATTCGGATCTCCGCCGGAAACACCCTTTCGAACGATTATGATATTGCAGGTTATTGATGCGCCATTATTCGTTAGTGAAACAACTTCATTCGGATTTTGCGTGCCATTTTGCGTATTCGTCGAACTTCCGAAAGTCACGGTATTATTCTGATTGACGACATAGAGATCGAAATCATTTCCGCTTGCTCCATATTGATCATCCCAAGTCAGAATAAAGAACAATGTTGTGCCACCTCCGGGAAATGTAAACGAATTCAAGAATGCGCCGGCGCCATAATTATGAACATTGAAAGGACCGCCGCCCGTATTGCCGACATTTTGTCCTGCCAATGGATTATATATTCCGAAATAATTGCTGTTTCCGACATTCGTTGACGAACTTGTATAGACGACATTATTCGACGTTGCTACGGTATTCACTTCTTGAGCAACGATACCATCTTCAAAGAC
Organism: Ignavibacteriota bacterium; assembly: GCA_003151215.1. The sequence goes on along the minus strand of PLXB01000471.1, from coordinate 343 downwards.
GGGCTCATCGAAATAGATTTCGTCATCGGTGATCACTTTACATCCGGCAGATGCAAGGGAGCCGATATTTGTTGCAAATTGCCCTTCTCCTGTTGCAGCAGTTGCAAAATAGATCTGTGCAGAAGGAGCCACATCCTGAACGATCTCCATCATCGCCAAACCTTCGTGAGTTCTGCCACCACCTAAATTATCGATAAGAACGGTCGTTCCGGCTCCGAGTTCTCCATTGGTGATTCGTGGATTAACCAAATTTTCGACGCTGCCGCAATCATCGGACATTACGCCAACTTTAACCCCGTTCCCTGTCGCGCCTGGCATGACAGCTCGTGCAATATCGGAACGT
>PLXB01000188.1 GCA_003151215.1 Ignavibacteriota bacterium | reverse complement strand
CGAATCTTCCCGTTATCAAGAAAAATCTGGAGAATTCGTTGATGCTCGTGACATCCTTAAATATCCATATTGGGTATGAGAATGCTGCCAAGATAGCAAAGAAAGCGCATAAAGAAGGTACGACTTTGCGCGAAGCGGCTATCGCTTTGAAACTGCTCACAAGTGAGCAATTTGATGAATGGGTGAAGCCCGAAGATATGGTCGGGAATTTGTAATTCTCATGACAAGTAAGTAAGGCCTCTCCTTTTAGCTTATACATCAAAATCCTTCATATATTTGTGACAGAACGTATGTATAGATAAGTCATTATTTGCTTAAGCGTAACACATTCATCACTTATAATCCCCGTGCATGAGCGATACCTGGAAAACCTTATTGCAGACTTTACTTATTCCGATAGCAATTGCGCTTGTCGGATATATGATCAATAATACGCTGCAGCAAAAGCAGATGAGCCTCGATAAGCTCAAATCAACCGAGCAGCTCGTCGATGATGCATTCGATGCAAGTAATCCAGATAAAGCGTTCGCTCTCGTAAAACTTCTGCCGCAATTGACCGATGATAGAGCCTATGGAGATACACTCATAGCTCTCATCAATAATTATTATATTAAGAAGGCAGTATCGGCTGCTCAAATGGGAAATGACAGTGTGTTTCAGAAAATTTCCGATGCTGCCAAAACATTTCAAGGCAGCGGAGTCCATATTTCGGATTCGCTGAAATCGAATCCGATAACCAGCAATGCGGAAGCCGCGCATTCCGAGGAACGGAAAGGTATATCGTTCTTGCAATCGGGCGATCTGGATTCGGCGCAGGATCACTTTGAGAAGGCAGGGGATAAATATCCCGGCTTCCATTCAAATGCTGAAATATCGAATCTTCTGAAGACGAAAATTCAATCGGCGAATTCTCCTATTGATAGAATGAGGATTCAGCAGGAAACGATAGATACGATCAAAAAAAAATATTCCTGGAAGATGAATCCTTCAGCAAGATAGCTCAAGGTAATCTTTCTCTCAAGCTTTCAGATTAATCTCATATTCATAAATACTACTATGAATCCCCAACTTTGCTTCGGAATCGTTCTGCTGGCTATGTTGATGGTCGTTATTTTTTTCGACAGAAAATATGCCATGCTTCGCGATACAAGCTCGGCAACAAATAAACCTTACAGCTATTCGCGCGTTCAACTGGCTTGGTGGACAGTGATCATTCTTTCCTCATTTATTGCGATCTTTATCGTCAAATGCGATGCCCCCACGATGGAGCGGTCCCAATTGATCCTGCTCGGCATCAGTACGGCAACGATCGCCTCGGCCCGCCTCATTGATAATTCCGACGAAAAAAATCCTTCTGTCCTGTTCCGCAGTCAGGATTCCGAAAGCGATAATTTTATGCTCGATATCTTATCGGATGAGAACGGCGTCAGTATTCCCCGTTTTCAGGCAGTAGTATTCAATCTCGTTTTCGGAATATGGTTTGTGATCAAGGTCATACATAATATTGATGTCGTTGCGGATCCAAGTATGATCATGCCGGTTTTAAGCGACAACAATCTGATCTTAATAGGTTTAAGCTCAGGCACCTATGCAGCATTAAAGGCTACGGAGAATAAAGGCAACCCTCCTCCGAATCCCCCTTCGCCGCCAACGCCTGTCACAAACACTGCTTCATCCGTGTCATAGATATGGGAAATAGGGAGAGTGGGGGAACTTCGGTGTTCTCCCGGAGGTTTGAGATAATGATCTTATAAAGTGTGAGACTTATGGATGTAGGCGGGTTCCATTCAGGCCGTTTGTATCCAGAGTCAAGGTGAGAGAAAAAACCCAGTGTCTACGGATGCTGGGTTTATTTTTTTGGTCCCCTCCGAAGCGGAAAATAATTTGAAAATATAGAAGCTTTATTCCCTTAAAGATTGTTAATGCCCGACTACAAATTTTCTCACATGATGGCACGATTAGCTCGATTACAAAAAACAGTACGCGATCACGGATTAGACGCACTGCTTATTACTCATTTACCCAATATCCATTACCTCATCGGATATTCAGGCTCGAACGGTATTCTTATTGTTCCGGCACAGGGTAAACCTCATTTTTTCACGGACTTCCGGTATAAAGCGCAGGTCAAGATCGAAGTTGCCGGCGCGAAGATCACCATCGTTGATCGCGAACGGACGCTGCTCGATGCCATTGTTGATAAGCAGTTATTTATGGATTTCGATGCTGTCGGCTTCGAGGAGAACCGCATTCCGTTCTGGATGCATGACTTCCTCCGCAAAAAATTCCGCCATTTAAAACTTGTTGCGAAGAAAGAAATGGTAGAATCCATACCNNCCATGACAATGATCAAGACCGATGATGAGATCGGAATGATTCAAAAAGCGGCAGAGATCGGCGATCAGGTTTTCGATAAGGTCATTAATATGATCAAACCCGGAATGTCGGAACGGGAAGTATCGTGTGAAATTTCCTACTATACAAAAAAATTAGGCGGTGATGGCGACGCCTTTGAAGTGATTGTTGCCAGCGGAGAGCGTTCGGCACTTCCCCACGGTTTGGCAAGCGAGAAAAAATTGAAAAAGGGCGAGATGATCACGCTTGATTTT
>PLXB01000220.1 GCA_003151215.1 Ignavibacteriota bacterium | reverse complement strand
GCGGGTATATCTTCGCGATGAGCAATGTGCCGGCTTCTTCGCTTGAGCTTGGGAGTGTCGCGATATTTGGCACCACCAGTACCACAGTGCAATCCGGAACAAATCCATCCTGGAATTTATGGGGGCTATGGAACTATGATTCATCCCCATCCTCATCTCCGGGGGACATAAAAGGCAGCGGAGAGTATTGCCGCTGCGTGAAAGATCCGTAAAAGAAATTTGCATCGCAGAATAATTATTGTAGAGTATCTTTCGTTCATTCCTCCGATAAATGCACGCCCATTCATGAGTAAAAGATCTCATATCATCCTCGCCTGCTGCGCAGTTTTCTTCTGCACAGCATCTGTGTTCGCGCAAGCTTCAGATTCTTGTTATTACTGGAGATCGTTTCGCTATAAACAACCTCAAACTCCGGAAGAATATAAAGAGCAATATGATACTCTTAGATTATATATAGAGGGATGTGCTGCAACAGATGATCAATCTTGGGATGTATTTGTAAAAATGACTGGCGCTGTTCAATTTATGAGCGATGATACGACACGTTTTGATCCTTATCGAACTTGGTTAATTTCAGTATTGTATTTGAATACAACTAACCCGGCATATTTCTGCGCGTGCATGGGGGCTATTATGGAGACGTTCCAATATGGTAAATATAAAGCGATCGGCACATTTACAGTTGAAGATTATTTGTGGAAATATCATCCTGACTGTTTTGGTGCAGGGGAGAGCGCGCAATATACTAAGGATAGTGCACAATTGTCAAGATTAGGTTATGATGTTTTGCACTTACCTCCGCTTGATTCACTTGGCTTAGGCTTCTTACTTAAAGCGGGAGTAGTATCTCCTTCAACTCAGCTAAGCACCCAATATCTTGCATCCTTCACTTCAAGCCCGAATCCATTCATGAATGAGACTTCGGTGGAATTCACATTGAACCGTATGTCTTATGTAACGCTTGCAATCTATGATGAACTTGGCAGGCTTGTATGGGGGTATCCCGGTTCATCGCTTGAAGCGGGAATGCATACGGTGCAAATAGATGGTGCGAAACTTCCAAGCGGCACACTTTATGCGAGAATTTCAACAGGGTTTGGCGAAGTGAAGACGGTAAAACTTGAGCATGAAAAATAAAAAAATACGAAAGCCCCTCCTTTTCAAGGAGGGGCTGGGGCGGTTGATTCTCGCCTGCTGCACAATTTTTTTCTGCACAGCATCGGTGTTTGCGCAAAGTTATGATTCTTGCGCACTTCTGAAAGAATGGGAATACAGAGATCCATTGCCCGGCGATACTGCCTTGGCGCGTCAGCAATATGACAGTTTAAAATTATATGTTGAAAAATGTGCGGCAATTGACAGTATGTCATATACAGCATTTGGTAATATTGATGGTGCCGTTCAATTATATGCGCCTGACGATACAACGCGTTATGACCGTTATCGCGATTGGCTTATTTCTGTCTTGTATCTCAATACAACACGCGCAGCATATTTCTGTAGCTGCATGGGCTCAATAGCCGGTACATACCAATATGGAAAGTATCATGTTATAGGTGATTTTGCTGTGATAAATTATCTACGTTATAATCATAAAGAATGTTGGAATCAAAATGACGAAAAGGAGTATTCGACAGACAGCACAGCTGCGGCGCAAGCCGGATACGACATAACCCATCTTCCGCCACTTGATTCACTTGGCTTAGGCTTTCTTTTGAAAGATGCTGTTTCTTCAGGTACGTCTCCGCTTTCAAGCCAATATCTTGCATCCTTCACTACCAGTCCGAATCCGTTCATCGGAGAGACTTCTCTTGAATTCACATTGAACCGCATGTCGTATGTAACGCTTGCAATCTATGATGAACTTGGCAGGCTTGTCTGGGGAGATGGCAGAGGCTCATCGCTTGACGCGGGAACACATGAAGTTCATATAGATGGCAGATCGCTTCCAAGCGGTACGCTTTATGTGAGAATTGCAACGGGGTTTGGTGAGGTGAAGACGGTGAAATTAGTGCATGAGAAATAAAGCGAAAAACGAAAATAAGAGGCGGGCGGACTGAGAGTCCGCCTCACTGGATTCGTCATTTAGATTATGAATAATTATTCATCAAAGAGGCACCTATTTATTTTGAATGGGCACCTTGACAAATGGCTTTAAATTTCGTATTTTTGCGGGCCGGAATTCATAACTGGAATTAATGGAATGAGTGCAAAAAGAAATTTATGGAATTGGGAAAGAGTCCGCCTTCGGCGGGCTCTTTGGTTTTAAAGAGGGAAAGTGCGCGTGCGAAATGTTATGTTATTAGATTATAAAGGACTTACAGAGGCTTCAGCGCCTAATTGGCGAAAGCTTAAAGGGAAGGGAACAGGATTTGAGAACTAAGGTTTATCGTTTTTTCTGCGTAATTTTTTTCGAACGAAGGTGAAATTATTCTTGTCCTATTGACTCATTATAACAAATCAGTATAGTTCGTTTTCCCGAGCCGGCTGAAATCAACTAAACCAATATATTTATCATATTCTATGAAAAGAGCGACACTTCATTCAACGCTTCGCATAGTTGCGATCATGCTTGGAATTACCATTGCTTCCCATGCATCTGCGAAATACTTTCATGATCCGGCAGTTTCTTCCGATCTCCGGATAGTGAAAGTAGTCTATACTCCGGCTTCCGATCTATCAGTATTCGGAACGTTCAATAATTCAGGATCCGGCTTTCTGGGCATTCTTCGCATCCCTTCATCTCCGATTACCACTCTCACTCTGTGTGATGGCGGCGATCATGGCCGCGATGGCGGCGGAGATGATAGCACAGGTGGCGGGGATACGACCGGCGGTCTTGGCGGAGATACGACGCATCACTGCGGCGGCTTCGGCGGAGATACGACTCATCATTGCGGCGGTCTCGGTGGGGATACGACATTCTTCGGAGGAGATACCACGCATTGCGGCGGATTTGGGGGAGATACAACCGGTGGCGGCGATCATAACGGCTTAGGGGATGATAATGATACCGTTGATTGCGGACATCATCATGCAGGCAATGACACGACGAATGTGAATGACACTTCGACTCATACGCTTTTCGGCGGCGGACGTCAATCCATCGTTGTGAAATCTCATGGTCAGCAAGCGACGGTAACCTTTACCTTCAAGAATAACCTTACTTCAAGCGTTACGATCTCGAACACGGCGCTTGCCAGCGGCAGAAACTTCACGATCGTAAGCGGCGCTCCGACCCGGTATAAGCCGGCAAAACTTGCAGCAGGCGCGTCGATCAGTCTGACGATCGCATTTAATGCGGCAGACAATAGCGTTCATACCGATCAGTTAGTGATCCAATCGAATAGTGCACAAACGTTGAACTCGATCACGATTCAGGGTCAGCAGGTTGCCGCAGCGTCGGTAGCCAATAGCTTGCCAGCAGGCGTAACGATTACCGCGGCTCCGAATCCGATGACAACTTCATTGAAGGTTGCGATCGCCGGAGTCAATAGCGCTTCGGTTATCATCTATGACATGACGGGCAAGCAGATCCTTTCCTCGCCGGTCACCTCAACTGAATGGGTGTGGAATGGCAATGCATCCGACGGTACGATGCTTCTATCGGGATCATATATGGTTCGCTTAAGCGGCGTGAGTGCTGATGGCTCGCCATTTAGTTCGACGCAGAAGATCATCCTCGCACGATAATTTCACTGAAATCATTTTTCAAAAGATCACGATCCGCAAGGATCGTGATCTTTTCTTTGATTGCTCAGCGCATTATTTTTATCTTTCTGAGGTTAGCATTCTCATTCAACGTATTTTGAGAGGCGATGAAAAGAAACATTGGTATTGGTTTAGCTATTCTTATAGGATTATTCCCGACGATCTCGAAGGCGCAATTCGATAATGGCTCCGGGATTATAGGACCTCACGTCGGAATATCGAATGTTACCAGAGCAACGGTCTTGGGAATAAAATTCGAGACGGGTATTGCCCAAATAGGAACAGGAGTGATCGGACTGGACGGAACGGTTGATTACTATTCGTTCAATGGCGGCGATTTTGGAAGCCAATCCTACATATTTTTTATTGTTTCTGCATTATATCATCTCCGAATAGATGATGGGAGTTTCGATCCTTTCATCGGCATCGGAGCCGGCTATCTTTCTGAGCGGAATACGTTTCTGCCCGTATCGGGAATAACGTATTATAATACAGATGGCAGCGGCTTCAGACCGGTTATCAGTATCGGGGCGCGGTATTTCCTTTCTCGGAGTATTGCCATTCGCCTTGAATTCGGAACCGCATTAGTATATGCCGTCGGAGGAGTTGATTTCGGATTTTAAGAAGTTTATTCCAGCTTCTTATGGAATCGCATCGTACTCAATACCAGCAGCACGACGCCGATGATAAACATTGCAAGCATCTCCGGCCACAGATTCACAATGCCGTCTCCTTTGAGGAAAATCCCCCGTACAATATCGAGAAAATATCGCAATGGAATGCCATAAGTGAGATACTGAATTGATCGCGGCATATTTTCAATAGGGAATGTAAAGCCGCTCAAGTAGAGAAATGGAATGAAGATAAAAAACTGCATCGTCATTGCTGCCTGCTGTTGGGAATGGGAGACGGTTGAGACGAAAAGCCCGATGCCAAGTGAAGAGAGAAGGAATATTCCGCTGCAGAAAAATAGGAGAAAAATACTTCCTCTGATAGGAACATCGAACCAGAATCTTCCGACGACCATGACAATAATAACATCGAGAAATCCAACCAGAATAAATGGCACAAGCTTTCCAATAATCAACTGCCAGGGTTTTATTGGCGTTACGATAAGCTGTTCCAATGTCCCCACTTCCCGTTCTTTAACGATCGCCATTGCCGTCAGCATTCCTGTTGTCAAGAGGAGAATCATTGCAACGATGCCGGGAATCATGAAATTTTTACTTTTCAATTCCGGATTGTACCAGACCCGAACATCACTATTGACCGAACCAAAATTTGGTTTAACTGCGCCCCGTTCAATTGTCTGTTGCAAAATATGCTGGTTGTATGCTCCGGCGATCTGCGCTGCATATCCCAATGCGATGCCTGCCGTATATCCATCGGCGCCGTCGACAAGCATCTGAACCGGAGCGCTTTTGCCGGCGGCAACATATTCTTCGAATTTCGGCGGAATAACAAGTGCAACTTGCGCCGAACCTTTATCGATCAATTTATCGATCTGATTGTAATCGTTGAGATTATATTCAATAGTAAAATATCCCGAAGAAACAAAACTTCGGATGAACTCGCGGCTGGTAACGGATTTATCAAGATCGCACACGGCAAGCGAAATATTATTCACATCCGTTGTCGCTGCATATCCCATCAGCAGAAGCTGAAGAATCGGCGCAATAATGATCGTTGCACGCAATCTCGGATCGCGCTTCAGCTGATTGAATTCTTTGATGATGATAAAAATGATGGTTCTCATCTTATATCTCCTATAATTTTTGTTTTTTCAAGCGGCGAACGGAAATGAATATCATCGCCGAAGCAAAAATAATCATGGCAAGCCAGTCATCCCAAAAGGATTGTATGCCTACTCCTTTTAACATAATAGCGCGAATGGCATGGATGAAAAATTTTGCCGGAGTAAAATTCGTTGCGATCTGCACGGGAATAGGCATCGAACGGATCGGGAAAATAAATCCGGAGAGAATATTCGATGGAAGCGTACTGACAAGCGTTGCGATCTGAAATGCTACCTGTTGGGAATTGGATATCGTCGATACCCATAAACCTAATGATAGAGCACACACCAAATACAGGAGTATCGTAGAAATAAGATAGATAAAACTTCCTTTGATCGCAACTCCAAAAACGAAGAAGGATATGGAGAGTAAAATGACCGTCAATAGGAGGGAAATAATCAGGTAGGGAAGAAGTTTACCGGAAATTAGCTCAAACGGCGTCACCTGCGAGACGACAAGTTGCTCCATCGTCCCGCGTTCTTTTTCACGGACGATCGACATTGTCGTCGAGACAACACAAGTGAGGATAAGCATGTATCCGATGAGTCCGGGAATTTGGAATTTGATTGTAGAAAGATCAGGATTATACCAGACTCTGGGACGAAAGTCGATAGGAATGTTCAGAGTTTTGTTGACTCTCTGTAATGCTTCAGTCCGTAAGTTTGCAGAGAATGATGTTATCGCTCCAGTTGTATATCCGACAACGGACGAGGCCGTGCTTGAATTTGAACCATCGACGATCACTTGAACTGTCGAGGCATCGCCTTTAACGATATGATCGGAGAATTTTCTTGGAATAATAACGGCAGCTGCCACTTTGCCGTCATCGAGAAGATTATCAATCTCTTGCTGATTATGAACGGAATAGGAATAATCGAAATAGTCGGAATTAGTAAATGAACTGATCAATTCCCGGGATTGCTCCGTCTGATCGTCATCGAGGACTGCGAGTTTGATATGCGTTACATCGAAATTCACGGCGAATCCGACAAAAAGCATCAATAAAGTCGGCACGAGGAAAAGTACTGCAAGAGTACGGGGATCGCGCCGTATTTGCAAAAACTCCTTCCACATGATCGGATAAATGTTATTAAAGAAATTCATTTCTATTCCGGTTTTAATTCGCGCTTTTCAACTAAATGAATAAAAACGTCTTCAAGCGACGGCGCAATTCGATCAATGCGTGTTAATGTGATTCGGTTTGCGTCAAATAATTTTTGCAATTCTTGTCGGCCGGCATTTTCATCCTGTACCTGAATGTGAAGCGTCGTTCCAAAAAGTGAAATTTCACGCACCCAATTTTGTTGACTGAGCAAGCTCATAGCAGTATTAACATCGGAACATTCGACTTCGAGTATCGGACTTTTAATATATTCAGCCTTCAGTTCACTCGGTGCTCCTCGTGCAATTAATTTTCCGGCGTCGATGAGGATGATTTCGTTGCAAAATTCCGCTTCGTCAAGATAGTGCGTCGTGACAAGGATCGTCGTGCCGCCATCGGAAAGAATATTGATCAATTCCCAAAATCCTTTGCGCATCACCGGATCGACCCCACCTGTTGGCTCATCGAGAAAAATAACTTTCGGCTCATGAATAATAGAGCATCCCAGGGCAAGGCGTTGTTTAAACCCTGCTGATAACGTACCGGTAAGTCGTTTACTTTCTTCTGTCAAATGAGACATTTCCAGAGCATATTGTTTCCGCTTTTTCAGTTTCTCATTAGTCAGGCCATAGACGCCGCCGAAGAAATTTAAGTTTTCTTCGACAGTCAGATCATTATACAGAGAAAATTTCTGCGACATATATCCAATGTTGCGTTTTACCTGCTCGGTCTGCGTGGCTATGTCGAAGCCGGCAACCTTGGCATCGCCTGAACTCGGAGCAAGGAGGCCGCTGAGCATTCGTATAGTCGTTGATTTTCCTGCTCCGTTTGCCCCCAAAAAGCCAAAGATCTGCCCTTCCTTCACATCGAAGGAAATTTGATCGACAGCAGTAAATGCGCCGAATTTTTTTGTCAGATCTTTTACTTCGATCGCTGCCATAAAATTTATTCGCCGACAGATTTTTCTAATTGAGCTGAAGCCACATTTGCATCGGCGACTGCTGTAGCATAATTTACGTCAGCCTGTAATGCCAATGTTTCTGCATCTATCACATCGGTAGTATTGGCAATGCCTTTTTCATATTGCACTTTTACGACACGCAGGTTTTCCGCAGCCTGAGTGATCGAAAGTTTTGCGACCCGTATCTGATCGAGTGATGTTTGCTGTGACAAATAATTTTGTGTCACTTCAAGTGAGATCGCATCATCTAATTGTTTTTTCGTTTCTTTCAATTGCTCCACAGTGTATTCGATTTGTTCCGCTTGCAATCCGGCAACATTCCACGTCCAGATATCCCAGGAAAGATTAAGGCTGGCATCCCATGTAGCTTTGAATACATTTTGTGCGGGGAAATACCGCTGATTCGGATCGGAGTAATAAAAATTCCCGCCGGCTGAAATCTGCGGATAATATCCTGCCCGTGCCACCCGTACATTTGCATTTGCCGCTTCGATTCTTTCGTTAAGCGCTGTAAGTTCGGAACGATGACTTTTTGCTCTATCAATCAANNATGTAGAAAGCGTTATCTCTTCATCGAGCGGCAATCCGAGAGTATTCATGAGTGCTGCCATTGCAACGCGGATATCTTTTTGTGTTTGAATCTTACGTAACTCACTGGTAGAAACCTGGACCTGAGTTTTAAGTGTATCGTTCGGCAGAGCGACACCTTTCGTCAGTTTACTGCGAACATCGGTCAGATGAGCATTTGCTTCGTCGAGATTTTTATTTACGGCTTCAAGAGTTTTCTGCAATTTATAAAGATTCCAGTATTGCTGCTTTATCGTAAATACGACTCCTCGCTGATCGGTTTTTACGTCTTCCTGTGCTGCCGCACTCGTATGCTCGGCAGAGGATTGTAAATTAGAAAGACGAAATCCGGTGAAGATGGGCTGCGAAAGCGAAAGTCTCAATACGTAGTTGTTCGGATAATACGTTACGAATGAGATCGGAGGGATGCCCGGAAATGGAAGTGCGATCGCCGTTTGTCCGATATCGCTCAGGCGCGTATATGATGCGAATAATTTCAGGCTTGGTAAGCGGTTTGCCTGCATTTCGCTGATGTGTGCTTCGCCGACACTTTTTGCTTTGAGAATAGAGATTTTAATATCATGGTTTTGCTCCAAGCCTATTTTCACGGCATCACCGAGCGTTAGCGGTTTTTGACCGAATAAAGACGTTGCATGAGTAATGCATAAACTTCCTGCAATAAATAAAAAAAAGAGTCGCATAATTGTTCTAAGAATTCGATTATTTTGCTTGTAGTTCATTCTCAACTTCTTCTCCATGTCCCATCATGGAAACAAAAACATTTTCAAGACTTGCCGGAATTTTTCGCCAGCTTACGATCTGGATGTTCTCAGATTTTAACGCATCAAGAACTGATTCGATCCTTCTGCCATCGAGACTGAGAATGACATTCAAACGGTCACCATAAAGCTGAACTTCCTTAATATCTTGCCAATCTTTAACCATCCGATATGCTTTGCGAACAGGCGAGCAGATAATTTCATATACTTCTCCTTGAAGTTTGGCACGAATGTTTTGCGGAGTATCGATATCAAGGAGCTTCCCATGATCCATCATTGCAACGCGCGAACAGCGTTCGGCTTCATCGAGATAGGGGGTTGACATAAAAATGGTAATGCCTTGCTGCAAGAGATTTGAAAGAATTTTCCAAAAGTCTCTTCGGGAAACCGGATCGACTCCTGTCGTTGGTTCATCAAGAAAAATAACTTCGGGGGAATGAATGAGTGTACAAGCAAGTGCAAGCTTTTGCTTCATTCCTCCGGAAAGCCTTTCGGCAAGCCTCGTACGTGCTTCGGTCATTCGTGTAAATTATAATAATTCTTCGCGGCGCTTGGTGAATTCTTCGACGCGATG
>PLXB01000194.1 GCA_003151215.1 Ignavibacteriota bacterium | reverse complement strand
AATCGCAATGCAACTTCGGATATGATCGAGGAAGCTGCCCGTGCGGCAAATGCCAATGACTTCATCCTTTCGATGCCGCGAGGATATGAAACAATAACCGGTGATCGTGGTGTCCGCCTTTCCGGTGGCCAACGTCAACGGATTGCCATCGCTCGTGCACTATTAAAGAATCCTCCTATTCTTATTTTCGACGAAGCCACGAGCGCCCTCGATACAGAAAATGAAATGCTTGTGCAGGAAGCGATCGATAGATTGCTGAAACAGCGTACGGCTGTTGTTATTGCGCATCGGCTTTCAACCATTCAAAAAGCTGACCGCATAGCTGTATTCGATAAAGGAAAGATCGTTGAACTCGGTACGCATGATGAACTTCTTGAAAATGGTGACGGAGTTTACCACCGTCTCTACACAATACAAACCAGAGCAGCAAATGAAGGTCTTGTGACACTATCTTCGTAAAACTTCGTGGCAGAGCAACGTCAACATTATAAATACCGTCCGCAGAAAGAATATTCCTACGGAATTCCGTGGTATAAAGAAGTCATCCGAAAGGTTGAAAAATTTAATAAAATACTTTTCCTCCGGCTGCTTGGCAAAATACTTCATATTCTTCCTACCGATCACCCTATACCGCTTGAGAATGTATCAAGCGTATTAATTATTCGTTATGACGCCCTTGGCGATATGATTGCTACTACACCGCTTTGGCGTATTCTCAAAAGGCTTAAGCCTTCTATGAAGATCGGAGTTGCTGGAAGTTTTAAGAATCTCGACCTTCTCCGTTCTGATACAGATATAGATATTCTCTATGATTACACTGCCTCATCGATGCGCGATTTTTTCAGGATCTCTAAAAAAACCCGCAAACAACAATGGGATGTCGTATTGATGGGTAACTTCAATCAAAAAACGCGAAACTCGATCATCTCCCGGCTTGCTTCTTCAAAAGGCATCACTGCAACGGTTGGCTCACGAAATACAGAAGGACATCATAAACTTTTTTCAAGACTGATCCAGCTTCCCCGACCTATTCATGAAATGCCGATGACGGAACAATTACAATATCTCCTGGGATCAGTGATCTCCCTTCCAGTTTCCGAATCGGAACGACCTTCTATAATGATCGATAAAAATATTGAGTTTCGTGTTAAAGCAGAAATTAAAAAAAATTTAGATCAGGCGCACCGTACACAATATATTATCATTAATATCGATGCACCTGGATTTAAAAAATGGACTTTGGAGAATAATCTGAAACTTGCTGATTTTATTTCAAGTCATTATTCTGAGTATGAAATCTTTCTTACCTCTTTACCTGAAAACCGTGTTTCAATTGAAAGCTCTTTGGACAAACAACACATCTCCAGAGTACGCTACTTTCCTACTGAAGATATTCATGCGATGGCATCGCTGATTCGATATTCCTCATTAATTATAACGCCGGATACATCGATCGTTCATCTTGCAAGTGCTGAGAATAAACCGATTGTAGCGTTTTATCTTAGTGCCGGTGAGTGGTTGCCGTATAAAGTTAATGCATTTGTTATCATCCCAAAGAAAGGTGATGCCATTAGCACTATTCCATTTGAGATCGCAAGAGATGGAGTAATAACGATGCTTGCCCATAGTGATAAGGATAAATCGCCAATGATCCGGATCCTACGATGCGAAAATCCAAATAATATAGAAACGCGAAAATAAATTCATTTTGTTTTAAGCTCCCAATACATTTGATATTTTTTTGTATGCATAGCCCTTGCATATATCATAGATAGACTCCGATTGATTCTTTGTAACAGATCCGTTTCCTCTTGTCTCGGCTTATAGAAAGCATCCCATGCCGTATAGACAATTGCTGCATCGGATCGTGGAACATTATCTTCCTTGATAAGCGAATCGCATTCACTCCATGCTTTTGTGTCTCCTGTTCTGTCATTATTCCAACCGATGAACCAACAATCAGTGTAGTAATTAAGCTGGGGTAAATAAGACTCATGTGGGTAGTCCTCATAATATGCAGTAATATGATGAATTCCAGGTGAATGGAGTAGTACATTCCCGACTTGCTCTGCGCCATCAATGAAGGTTTTATTATTACGGCTACTCCATCGATAGAAATCTCCACCAATGATTATTAAAGATGCCATAAGTAAAACAATAGTTTGTTCTGGCAATCTAAACTTTTTAGTTAACAATAATACTATCATAGAAATAACAATGAGGATCGCAATAATCATAAAATAATCCAAATGTAAAGAAGTCAGATAACGCTCCCGAATAGAATTGCGAATCAATTCACTGGAGGTCCAGACAAGTGCAAAAAGAATGAGCAGCAACGAAGTTATTTCCTCAATTCCTTTCATAGGAATATATATAAATTCTTCTACGATAAATCCTACTGCTAAGCTCGCCGGCAAAAAAAGAAAAAGAGAGAAGTGAGGCATCCGGGTTTGAAAACAAGATAGGAATACCAGCATGCCTATAAACCACATAAAGCTAATAACTAACATTCTGCTATATTCAGTATCTCTTTCTTTCAACTTTTTGGCAATCGGTACGATCACAACTGCTGCCAATATAAGAAGCGGAAAATTAATAATTATCTGATTCAAATAATACCACCATTGCGTTGTGACTTCTTTTGCATATGTCCCGGCCTTCAAGGAGCCGATCAACTCAGCATAATCTCCATAAAAATGGAGGTGGCTGATCACCATATATATATACCAAGGTAATGCTACAACAAAGGTTGTGATTAATAGTAATGCAAGATTTCGAAAACGATGACCTTGTTGATAAATATATGGCAGTGCAACAACGAAAGGAAGAAGATAGAGACCTTGAATCGCTTTTGACATCAAAGCACAGCCAAACATAATACCTGCAAGTACTGCGAACTTCCGACTGTCTTCTTCAAATGCCCAAATTGCATAATAAACTGCTGCCACAATAAATGCAAGCATCGGAATATCGAATTGTGCATGGTGACTAAACCAAAGAAATCCTTGTGCACAACCAAGCGAAACGGTTGTGAAAAGACAGTTCCAACGAGAGAAAAATTTTCGCGTAAGTTTATAGAAGAATATTAATACGACGACAGCGGCAATTGCTGAAATGATCCGTGAAGCAAAAACTCCGTTACCGATCATCATGCGGGCACATGCCATCATCCAAACGATAAGCGGCGGATGAGTAGAGGAGTATAAGCCGGCGATGGCATACTGTGTTTGATCGAGCCATGCCCCGTATCTTACGCATGCTTCAGCACGAAGAATGTACCTCGCTTCATCCCAGGATTGTATCTCTCCGATCCCAAGGCGGTAGAACTGCAGAAAGGCAGTTGAGCCGAGCAATATAATTTCCGGAGCGCGATCTTTTATCTTACTGTAAAACAATCGGCGATGGTGTGAATGAAAGTACAAAGATAAGTATTGTTAGAACTGCAACGATCTTTCGTTTTATATTCATTGGCGATTCATCGACTGCTGCCGGATGGCGGAGTTTAATAACGAAAAGGATCATAACTACCCAAAAGATCCAGGATGAACCGCCGGAGATGGCAATCGTCTCAAGCCATCCGAGATATTTCGGAAGCGTATCGCCTGCAAATCCTAAGATAAGTTCAGGTATCGAAAATAGTGCAAGAACAGACACTGTCACAATACCGATAATGCGGTGCACTCTCTTCGGAAATAATCCGTACATCAAATGTCCTCCATCGAGTTGGCCTACAGGGAGCAAATTCAGCGCCGTTACAAATAATCCGAACCAACCGACGCAAAGCATTGGATAATGGTACATTTCCGACATCGGAGGGACGTAGCCCGTATGATTTGCAAAAACTTTCTCCAGCAAACTGTAGAGAATCGTCTTACCAAAGAATAATTCACCTCCGGGCTGTGCCGAGACAAGTGGATAATCCGGGTGAATCGCTTGTAAATACTCAATACCTGGCAATGTGGCGAATCCAATGGCAAGAATGATAATACAAACAATAAACCCTGCAATAGGTCCGGCCACTCCGATATCAAAAATAATGGAACGGCTTGGAATCCTTTGACGAGTGCGAATCACTGCCCCCAATGTTCCGAAATTCGGCATCATACCCATCATTGTTCCCGGAAAAGGAATATAATATGGCAAAGTCACATCGACGCCATGAATCCGAGCCGCAATAAAATGACCGAATTCATGCGACGATAGAAAAAAAAGAAGGAGCAGAGAATACTCCAGTCCATATCCGAAATTCGATAGCTCGAACGGATCATATCCACGCCAGGCAACACCTGCAAGGGTTGTCGTATAAAGCGTAAGTATAAAGAGTGAGAGATGAAGCCAGATACGCTGCTTCCCAAAGAGGCGTTCGAATGTCGGTGTCAAGTGTTTAAAAAAAATTTGTTCATCAAAGAACAATGATAACGTATTGAGAAGTCCAAGTCACTTTCCTTCCACTTCTAACTCTTTAGCTGCGCCGATACGAATTCCAACCTCAAAACCATCTTGTTTAATATTGCCTTCTGCTCCATACCGTGTTCTTCCTGCATGATATTCGCCATAAACATCGGCAATACTTCCCTTCGATGAACTGAGGCGAAGTGTCAATCCCGCACTATATGTCGCTAAAGACGGACCGGCAGCAGTACTGATCGTGGNNAGTAGCAAAGAGCTCATTCCATCCTTCTTTATAAATGATAACATCCAGCACTCCGGGAAACTGGAATGTCTGCTCGATACCGGCAACTTGATGGAAGATATATCTCACTCCAAGGGAAAGCCTGAAGCTCGACCTTTCTGTTTCATCAAATAAAGATTCAAGCGAAACAAATTCACGACTGAAGTGACTGCTTGAACCTGGAATGACATCAGTGGATCCATCGACAAAATGAGATGAAATGTGGCTCAGACGAAACCTCATTCTCCAGGGACGGAGATTACTTCCCCAAATCTGCAAAGGAAAAATACTATACAACCCGAAAAAATAATCAGCAGTTTCTACAGGAAAGCGGAAATCAGAGTATGCTTTCAAGCCGCTCCAGATCAGTCCTTCGACGCCGATACTTGTTGTAGAAATACGCAGAACCTCACCGCCATATCCTGCTTCGATCCGCCACCAACCGGGGTTGAAATCATAGACAGTTGCAAAGTGATTTGGTTCGAGGAACGAGCCTCGCATTTCCATCCACGTGGGAATCCAATGATCTTTCCAACGGTACGTCGAATAATCTTCCTGCGCATGAAGCGATGAAAAAGAAATAATGATAACAATGACGATGAGGCAATGAAAAAAAATAGTCTTCATGATTGGTACACCCTTCCTTTCCACCGAACCTCTTTCTGTACAAAAAGGATCGGTACGCAAATTAAAAAGAAAAAAAGATACAGTTGATAAAATGGCAAAAACCAAATAAGCTTCATCTGTTTCAAACCCCGAAGCGCGGGGTAGATAATAAGCAGATCGCCCAAAAACTTTACTGCCATGGCAGCCAGTGCAAATTTAAGAGGTAAAACGAAGGGCGCGGCTATTAGCGTAAAAGCACCGATAAAGCCAAGTAGCAGAATGATCTTGCCCATCAGCCTGATCTTCTTTCCTCCGATCACCCAGCGATGTTTCTGCCGCCACCAAGTCTTAAAATTTCCCGGAGGCTGGCTTCGAACGAGCAGATCGTCATTTGCTTTGAATTGCACATTCCATTTGCCGGTATTCCAGACCGATTGAAAAAGGGCGACGTCTTCGGTTACACTGAACGGAATATTCCGGTAACCACCGATCTCATCGTACGCTGCTTTGCGAATTGAAAAATTATTGCCGATTACCGAAACCGGAATATGGTAATTGATCGCTGACATCGAAAGACCTAATAACTCTGCCATCTCAAGCAACTGACCGACATCAAAGGGCTTCATAGAGTCAAGTAAGGTGATGCTCGATACCATTCCCGTATCGCTTTTGAACCATCGCAGATGCTCACGTACCCAGTTCGTGGATACTGTACAATCGGCGTCAGTCATAATAACAAACTCACCTGTTGCATTATCCATGCCATAAATAAGGGCATTTATCTTTCCTTGAAATTGGGGCTCATCCGAATCTGATGTAGAGATTATCCTTAAGTTAGGTAATTTGCTCTGCCACTGTTTTAGTATCTCTGCCGTTGCATCGGTTGAGCAATCATCGATGATCAGAATTTCTAAAAGTTCGGAAGGATAATTTATTTTGCGAAGAGAATCAAGACATCTATCGAGATTTTTCTCTTCATTCCGGGCGCAGACTAATACTGTGACATGTGGTTCAGTCGCGAACGGAAAGTCTTTCTTTCGGCTCAATCCTCGCAAAAGCCCTGGCATGAACGCCGCTAATCCAATGAAGTACAAGGCTGCCGCTGAGCAAACTATTATTTGAAACGAGTCTAAATTTCCCATTCATTCTTACTACTCCACTTCACCATTTCCCAATTCTCTTTATCGCCATTCGATCACTTCCACATGAAAATCAAGTAATATCTCGTTCGGATCGAGCGTATGCAATTGCATTACTACCTTATCTCCAATCGCAAGCGGTCCGGTTCCTTTCGGCGTTCCGGTAAAGAGGATATCTCCCGGCTTAAGCGAACATGTGCGCGAAAGATAACTTACCATCNNGGTTGATGCCCTTTGCCTCAATTCCCCATTGATATAAAGCGAAAAACCCAGCTCTTCAAATGGCGGCGCAAATTCAAATGGAATGAAATGGCTGACCTGCGCAGAGCCGTCAAATCCTTTCGAAAGAGTCCAAGGCAAACCTTTGCTCTTAAATTCATTCTGAAGGTCGCGCATTGTCAGGTCCAATCCAATGCCATATCCTGCAATAATATCGGCAGTGCCAAAAGCAGGAACATCACGGCCGCCGCCGCGAAGCAATAGCACCAGTTCACCTTCGAATTCCAATGCTTGCGTCTGAGGCGGATACTCTGCGATATTATACGATCCATGCCGCAAAGCACAATCCGGTTTAACAAAGACTATCGGATCTGTTGGTACTTCACTGCCAAGTTCTTGAATATGCTCAACGTAATTCCTGCCGACACAAAATATTGTTCCGTGCTCATAAGGGTGATCATGATGATCACCTTCAAATAATAACTCCATAGTGACTTCTGTGGTGTTTCAAATACCCGGAGACGAATATACGCAGAAAACGAGGTCGGAAGGACGAAGTGCGAAGTTTTTGACTTAGAGAAAAGCTAAGAGGAGATCTATTAGGAATACCGAATAAGGAAGATCAATACACGATCACTTCATTGCCTCCTCTTTCTTTGGCTTTATCGAGAGCCATTTTCGCACAGATAAGGATGTCGTCAGTAGTGGAATTGCGTCGCGCGCCCGCAAGACCAATGGAGGTCGTGATAGAGAAGCTCTTTCTGCCTAAGGACATAACTTCGCTGACGATCTTCTGCCTGACCTTCTCACTCCATAGATATGCTTCTTCGTCCGTCATCTTCACTAACAGAACGGTAAAAGTATATTCACCTACTCTTGCAAGAACGTCATATGGTTGTTTAAGATATTGCAACACTCCCGTAAGTGCCAGCACGATCGTATCAAGATCTTCCTGATTGAAACGTTCGGCAAATTGCACGATATCGTCTATTTCAAAAAGAATCACCGATAACGGCTCATCAAATTCCTTTGCGCGCGCAAGTTCTTCGCCAAGGCGTTCATCGAAACCGCGTTTATTAAGAACTCCGGTAAGTATATCGGTAAGCGCGCGATCATGCACGATCTCACTTAAGGCAAGAATTTCCAGCGCTGATGCAGCACTGCGTGTCAGATGCTCGACTGCCTCAATATCGACATCCGTAAATCTTGCAGATTCCGAATGCTCGATGGCAAGCGCTCCGTAATTTTTCTGTGCAGTGCGGATAGGGATGACAAGAAATGAATGGCCGACCGCGCGTTCGCGATCTTCTTCGATTGAGAATCGAACGCTTTGCTGCGTCAATGAATCGATGCGTACACTTTTTCCTGTGCGAAGGCATTTGCCAATCATACTTTCGCTAAGATCGATACGCGTCTTCGGAGCAACATATGCCTCGCTTGCCTTGGCCTGCAAATTATGAATCCCCCATGCGCGCTGTGTCACATCAAAAGAAATAGTCGCAAACCATTCCCAATCGATCAATTCGCCTGCGGCCTCGCTTAAAGCGCGAAGGATGTATTCTGCCGTACGTTCGGCATCCCGGGGTGCATGAAGCGAAAAATCCGCAGTAGAAAGTTGATGCAGTTTTCGTGCAGATTCCAAAGTGCGGGCAGATGAAAGCAAGTCGTAGGTCTCGATATATGATCGTACGAGTCCGGAGATCAGCCGCGAATATTCCGTAAGCAAACGGAGGGTTTCAGCAGAAAATTGATCTTCGGTGAGCGAATCTACTGCAACAACTGCAACGAGAGCGTCACCAAAGAATACCGGCATTGCGGCGAATGACCGAACGCCAATCACATCGGTATAATATGGAATCAGGTCATACTCAGCTTGGGGAGCAATACGTTGGATAAGTTGGGGCTCAGCGCGAATGGCAGTTTTACTGACAGCATCATTCTCAATAGCATATTTACGTTCAGGTACAAGAAACCTGAAAGCAAAATCATCAAGCGAAGCACATTCCAAAACCAGATGCTGTTTGCGGGAGTTCATCCAGAAAAAAAGTGCGCTCTGTGCTTCGACATGTTCGCGTAAAAGTTCAAGGAGTTCCGATAACATCAGCACGAAATCCTTCCTTGGCTCCCGTGCTTCACCCGCACGGCGTGGAATGGTTTCGAAGCCCCTTAAGGAATCGAGATATACTTTAATCGAAGGATCGACTATTCCATCTCCCTCTATTTCTTCATTCTCGGCAATTTCTTCTTCCCGAATTTCTTCTCCTGATTCTTCTATTTTACCAACGGGAGTAATACCTTCAATAAAAATAGTAGATTCCTCATCGAGATAAACACTATGATCGGAATCGCCGGAAGCTTCGGAATATATGGCTTCCGCAATGTCTTCCATCTCTTCTGCCATCTGTTGCTCTTTAAACAATTCTTCCTCCGGAATTCCGGCGCCAAGGATTGGTTCTATTCGTTGAGAAGGCGGTTCTTCTTCCCTCGGAATCTTTTTTACGCGGATAAGTGAGCGCTCTTCATCAGAGAAATACGGGGCTGAAAGAGGATCAACAGAAGATGAGGCTTGTTTCCACGAAGAATCTTCCTCCTCATGGAAAGTCTCAGGTTTTCCTCCAAATAATTTCGAAGAAATTTTTCCGGGTCCGCCAAGCAGATCATCTTTCATTGAACGAATCCGGGGAATTGCATTTTTNNACAGCTCGACGTTCGATCTCGAAATCGTCAAAGGTAATACGCCGCACAGGCCGTGGGCCTGATCCCTCTCTGCTTGGTGATTCGCGATCCCTATCCGTATCTTCCGTCATTTCTGCAAATTTACGCACACTTTGATTATCGCAGCAGTTCTACTATTGTTTCCACCTTCGAACGCTGAACTGTCACAAAGCTTTTTCCTGATTTCTCAGGCAATTTCGATTCAATCTTCATTCCGTATGATTGCTCTTCATTCCATTTATCAAAAGCAAGCATTCCGGTTGTTCTA
>PLXB01000368.1 GCA_003151215.1 Ignavibacteriota bacterium | reverse complement strand
TAATTCCGTAGCGAACATGAACAAACTATCTCAGGATAAGCAAGCCCTTATCCTATCCCAACTCGTAGAAGGTAGCTCCATCCGCTCGATAGAGCGCATAACTGGCGTTCACCGCGATACCATTACCAGACTCCTTGTATCTACCGGAGAGAAGGCAGCAGCCGTTCTCGATGAGAAGATGCAAGGCATTGACTCCAAGAGAATTCAGGTCGATGAAATTTGGTGCTATTGCGGAAAGAAGGCCAGAAACTGCACACACGAAGAGAAACAGACTGGACGTGTCGGAGATCAATGGGTATTTGTAGCCATTGACGCAGACACAAAACTCGTTCCCATTTACCTCGTTGGCAAGCGCAACGATGCTGACACCCAGGCATTCATTCGAGGACTCGGCGAGCGCGTCACTTCCGACCGCTTCCAAGTTACTTCGGATGGATTGGGGCACTACATCAATGCCATGTACTACGCTCTTGGGGACCGAGCCGATTANNAAGAAAGTGGAGAATCTAAAAGCCGCCGTTGCACTCCACTTCTATCATTACAATTTCATGCGCGTTCATAGCTCCATCGGCACAGCCCCGGCTATTGCAGCAGGGGTAACGAATGATGTGTGGGGATGGGACGCGATACTGAGTTGAATTTTAATTTGTTCAGGCGGTCAAGAAAAGAGCCACACCTTCGCGGGATGTGGCTCTTACACTTCGAATAAGTTGTGCCGAATTCGGCCTACGGCAATTTTCAAACAACACTAATACGAAAGGAAAGTTACCATGCAAACCAATATACTGCCGAGCGCTGCACCGACAATTAGAGGACTACGGGACGTTGTTGCGGACAGCGAAAAAGAGCTTTTGATTGTAAAAAAAGAGATACTCTCGGAGCCGCTGGATACGCCTCGATGGATGCAGCTATATGGGATTCAGCAAGCATTAGAATACATCCTGAATCCCAGCATAGCCGCACCACCGAGCACCCTCGTTGTTAAGGACACGTTGGGAGACTGAGAAGATTATCTGGACTAACGCCGTCTCGTTCAGTCTTGAGGTATTCTCGCCCAAGGTGAGTCGCTACGATCACACGGGCAGTGTAGCCGCCCTCATGGACGTAGAAGTCCCATTGGTGATTCTTGATCGCTGCAATGGCTGCGTCTTCCAGCATGTACCATTGCGCTTGGTTATGAACGCCACCAATACCCTCGATTCGTTCGTGGGGATTTTTGCGGTCCCGTTTTTTTATGCAGGAGACGCGTACTCGATCTGCCATAGCTCTTATATTTTTGATTAATGGAAATAACATGGAAGCCTCGACAACGTTGTCAAGGCTTCCTATGTAATTAGTTGGAGTTGCTGTTTAGCTCTTTACAACGATCGCAACGGTTGCCCTTCTTGCCATACTCTTTATTTTCTGGCTTTATGCGCTTGCCGTATTCGCAATCGGAGTCATTGTGCCAAACGGGTGACCGTTTGTGATCCTCTTCGTTTGATGTATGAAATGGAGATATATGCATTGTCGAATTATCCTATAATTGCCCCAAAAAACATGGGCGGCAGTAGCAAATTCTAACTGCGTCCACGATAATGCCTGGGCCGGCATTATCTATTTCTCACGAAACATCGTGAGAAAATTTCGTATTTTTGTGCAGAACGGCGACGGGCACTCCCGTAAATGAGAGCGCTGCCGCATTGTTCAATTATCCTTAGCCCCCTCCGCGTCGAAATGGAAGGGCTTAAACGGTAGATCTCGCGATCTGCCGTTTTTTTATTGCCGAAACTCAGTCCCCGAATCTCAGCAACACCAATCCAACATCGACGACACACCAGAAGTTCTATTTTCCACACAAAGAATCACGTGCAACCGAGTGTTTTTATGTTCCACGTGTAACTAATTTGCTTTGTAACTATTTGCTTTGTAAAACCCATGAAACCTACACGCGACAAACCACGTTTTAATACCATGCAAAAACCTCAGTTATTCAAGCACAGCGCCAAAGAACTCAATTTGAAACTCAAGGCCACGGTTCAGAAGAATCTGAATCTTGGGTTCACATCCGACACAATCAACATGCTCGGTTTAAAAGAGGGCATGGGGATAGTCTTACAAACGGAAGGTGAGATTCCCACGAAGAATATCATCTACATGCAGGTGATCCCGGATGCTAAAGCCGACGAACATGCTTTTCGGATAAACAAGGCTGGTGGATACTGCTATGCGAACACTAAGAAGTTCTTCAAGAAGCTATTCAAGGGCCTTGGGTTAGATGAAAACAGGGATGCAAACGTCATTTACGATCTAAACGAAGTGGACTTTGACGGCGAGAAATTTTGGGAGCTTACTGGTCGAGAGGTCGCGGAGAGTGACAAGGACGACGAGCAAGACCAAGAGTAGCGGCAGTTAGGCCGAACGATTAGGCTTTTTCTTTGTGGGGAATGCCGTCTTCGGAGCTTCCCCGTTTAATTGATTGAGCTTCTTCTGGGCGGATTTTAGACTCTTTTTGGCATCGTTAATGTCTCCGACCACTGGCAAATTTTCTGGACGAGTGTTACTGATCTCGTGCATCGTTGCACGAACAGTGCGCCCAACATTGAAAGCCGTTTCTTCGAGCTTCGTCTGGCCACTAATGTTGTGAGCCGTTATCTTTGCCGAGGTTTGAGTCACTCGAAATAAATTAGCGGCGAGTTCTTGTGACCCCATGAAATCAAGCGGGAGCGCATCGCCCCCCATGCCTTTATATACCTTAAGCTGGCGTAGGCTCATATTATACATTCCTCGATATCCAGCATCTTG
>PLXB01000320.1 GCA_003151215.1 Ignavibacteriota bacterium | reverse complement strand
TGTACGGCTTCGGCGACGCCACTACCCTGGCGCTCAACGAAGTCAGCCTATCTATTGATAGGGGTGAATTCGTGGCTGTGATGGGCCCCAGCGGATGCGGCAAAAGCACGCTCATGAACGTTATTGGCCTGCTAGATCGCCCAAGTCAAGGTAGTTATAAACTGGATAACAAGTCCGTCTCACGACTACGACCCAATCAATCAGCTAGGATTCGGCGCGATACTATCGGCTTTATTTTCCAATCCTACAACCTGTTGCCTCGCCTGACGGTGCTCGAAAACGTTGCCCTACCCTTGACCTACAAAGGCATCACCCTAACCCGTCGCCTCAAGATGGCCAGCGCTGTTTTGGAACGCGTCGGCATTCAAGACCGTGAGTATTTCCTGCCGAGCCAGCTGAGTGGTGGCCAAACCCAGCGTGTTGCTATAGCCCGTGCTCTGGTGACTCGCCCCTCGATCCTTCTTGCCGATGAACCAACCGGTAATCTCGATTCCAAAACCGGAGAGGACATTATGCGCTTCTTTCAGGAACTTCACGATAAAGGCAATACGATCATTCTCGTAACGCATGAGGAAGACATAGCACATCATGCGCATCGCATCGTCCGCATCCGCGACGGAGTCGTTGAGCGTGATGAAATGACACGATAGAGATTAGGAATGTGAAATTACCAACCCAGTAATTTGTGAAATTAATTACCGATACGCGTGAAGGACTTGTCATTGCTCTGACTGCAGTCAGAGCAAATCCCCTCCGCTCGGCACTGACGATGCTTGGCATTATCATTGGTATTTTTACCGTCACCTTGATGGGCGCCTTTTTGGACGGTATGGATCAGCTTTTCCGTAAGACGGCCAGCAGTATGATGACGGACGTTTATTTTATCGATAAATGGAGCTGGGGTGGAGGCGATTGGCGCTTAATGCGAAACCGTCCGGATATTCAGGAAGATTATCTCAATCAACTGAGGGCGAAAATGACGACGGCTTCAGTTTTTTCGATGTCAATCGGAAAATGGGGGCAGAATATTATTTTCAAAAACCGAAGCGTACAGTTTGTTAATGCCGATGGAGTCGACGAAGGATATTTACAAACCAATTCATTGGATATCCAGTACGGACGATTTTTTACCTCAGCCGAACTCATTAGTGCCCGTCCGGTATGTGTAATCGGATATGAGATCGCTTCAAAGCTTTTTCCCAATAGTTCTCCTCTGGGCGAAGTTGTCCGAGTTTCGGGGTATCCGCTTCAGATAATCGGTGTCGCTAAACGTGTTGGCGGACTTTTCTCCGTTTTTACTGCCGATAATGCCGTCATCATGCCGTATCATACCCTTCAAACGGTCTATGGCGAAAAACATCAAACCGTTACGATCGGCGTCAAAGCAAAATCTGTGGATCATAAACTTGATACTAGAGATGAGTTGGAATTCTATATGCGGCAGATCCGCAAACTCAAACCGAGTGATCAGTTGAATTTCGGCATTAATAATCAGGATCAATTTAATCAGTCGATCGATAAGATCACCGGTTTGCTTTCTATTGTAGGATTTCTCATTACCGGGCTTTCGCTGCTTGTAGGAGGTATTGGTATCATGAATATTATGTTTGTCAGCGTTAAAGAACGGACTCGCGAGATAGGCATTCGCAAAGCCATCGGCGCTACACGCCGTTCGCTCGTTTTTCAATTTCTCTATGAAGCCACAATACTTTCTCTGATTGCAGGATTGATCGCCTTGGCACTTGCTTATCCCGTCACTATTTTAGCGAATAATTTGCTGTTGGCCGACTCCGATCTGCAAATAGCATTTCCGATCTTCTACGCTGCTCTTGGTCTCGGACTTGCCATTGCCACCGGTATTATCTTCGGGATTGCGCCGGCTCTGAAAGCATCACGCCTCGATCCTATCGATGCATTACGGTACGAATAATGTCGTTACTCAGAGAAAATATCAGGATGGCTCTCACCTCCCTTCGCTCGAATAAGCTTCGGGCGTTTTTGACAATGCTTTCTATTGTCGTCGGCGTATTTTCGATCATCGGAGCAATGACGGCGCTTGGCATTCTTACGACCGGTATCAGCGATTCTCTTTCACAGCTTGGCAGCGAAACTTTTATCATAAAAAAATTCCCGACTATTCAGGTTGGCGGGATGGGATGGCTGAAGTATATGCACCGTAAGCCGATCACCTACGATGAGATCCGTTTTGTGCGTTCTTTTACCAGACTTCCGATAGCTGTCAGCGCAGAAAATACACTTGCTCCGCTGACCATTGCTTATAAAGATCAGAAGAGCGATCCGCAATTCAATTTAACGGGCAGTGATGATAATTTTGCCCTCAATCATAATTATACGATCGCCAACGGAAGAATGCTGACCCGAGAGGATGTTGAATTTGCACGTGATGTATGTATTCTGAGCAACGATCTTGTTGATCGTGTCTTTAAAAATGGCGAGAAACCTTTGGGCAAAACCGTGCAGCTCAATAGCCGCCCGTATCAGGTTGTAGGCATTTTCGAAACGAAAGGCGGCGGCGGCGGGGCGTCTCAGGATAATTTTGCGCTTATTCCGGTTACGAATTTGCTGAAATATTTTATTGACAAGGATCTTACTTCGCTGACGGCAACCGTGCGGGCATCTTCTCAAGAAATGATCAGTCCGACGATGGACGAAGTCATCGGCGCAATGCGTTCGGCGCGCAGCGTGAAGCCGGGGGCCGATAATGATTTTGAAGTAGAAGATAATTCCAGTTTGAATCTGCAATTTCAAAGTTTCACGGATTATATTGTCTATGCAGGCGCCGGTATCAGCGCTATTGCCTTGCTGGCCGCTTCGATCGGCATTATGAATATTATGCTCGTTTCTGTAACTGAGCGAACCAAAGAGATCGGCATTCGCAAAGCACTTGGCGCAACCAGAGCCAGTATTGTTTCACAATTCCTCACTGAATCCACCGTACTTTGCCTGATCGGCGGTATCATCGGCATTATCCTCGGCATCGCCCTCGGAAATATACTCGCACTTGTTATGCATGCTTCCGTATATATTCCGTATGTTTGGGTTATCATCGGTCTTCTTGTCTGCACCTTCGTCGGAATCGTCTTCGGTCTCTATCTCGCTATAAAGGCTGCAAAGATGGATCCGATCGATGCGCTGAGATTTGAGTAAGATATCTTTCATCATTTTTGCGGCTGAATCGCAAAAAGGCTATCATCTAAAATTTATACCCTCTTATATTTCTCCCGTAGATTTGCATTCAATGCAACAAAGCTCTAAGGCAAAAATCCGGCTTCTTCTTATTCTTTCAGGAGTACTTCTCGGTTTGTCTTTTCCCCCATTCGGATTGGTAGGCGGTTTTCTTGCTTTTTTCGCTCTTGTTCCGCTTCTTATTGCGCTTGAGGATACAGTAAGGCTTCGCAATGCCTTTACACGAGGGTATCTTGCCATGTTCGTTCTGACGATGATCGCAACCTATTGGGTCGGCGGATGGAAGGGCGAGGGAAGCGTCGATCCGTTCTTAATGATCGCAGGAGTTGCACTTGATTTCGTTCATCCCTTATTTCTCTTCGTTCCGATCCTGCTTTATGATGTGACCCGCCGAAGATTTGGCCGTATTGCCGCGCTTATTGCCTTGCCTATGTATTGGATAGGATTCGAATATTGGCATTCGACAGGAGATTTTTCTTTTCCGTGGCTCTCTCTTTATAACACGCAAACCTATAATAGAATATTTATTCAGTTTATTGAATTCACCGGAAGCTATGGTTTATCGCTCGTTATTGTAGTCATAAATATTCTTCTTTACGCTGCGATCCGGTATTCTGTTATTACCGGGAAACGCATTGCTGCCTCTGCAGATGTCATTGGAATAAATAAATATGCGCGGCTAAAATTGCTTACGGCAGTACTTCTTCTTTTTATCATTCCATATTCCTACGGATTGATAAAGGACTCCGGATCGCACGATGGCGGCAGAAGTATTTCCGTTACCATCGTTCAGCCGAATATTAACCCGTGGGATAAGTGGTCAGCCGGAACAGAATCTATAACGGATTCCATGGAACGGGCAACCGGAACTGCGATCAAAGCAAGCACGATAAATTCCGATCTGGTTCTTTGGCCAGAGACTGCGATCACGTATCCGATCACGCTGCCCTGGAGGCAAATCGATTTAAAAAATCTTTATCACTTTATTGATGAGATCGGCAAGCGCATACTAACGGGCATTCCTGACCGCGAAGAGTATATCAAAGGCCGCGATAAAATTCCTTGGGATGCGAAGACGACAAGCGATCCGATGCTCTTTCACCGTGACTGGAATTCGGCAATGCTTTTTGGAAAAGATTTTAACGGCAAATATTTTTACCAGCGTTATCATAAGCAGAAACTTGTTCCGTTCGGTGAGAAAGTGCCTTATGTTGAAGAACTTCCTTTTCTCGGGGATGTTTTTCAGTGGAGTGTAGGGCTTGGGAGCTGGAATAATGGCGAAGGCTACGGATTATTCACACTTCCATTCAAAGGGCAATTTGTCACTGCGCCTGATACGGCAAAGATCTGTACGATGATCTGCTATGAGTCGGTTTATCCGTCGTATGTGCGTGAATTTGTCGATCGTGGTGCAGAACTTATTACCATCATCACGAATGACGGATGGTACGGCAAAAGCTCCGGTCCCTATCAGCATAACCGGTTTGCTATTTTGCGTGCAGTCGAGAACCGCAGGTGGGTTGCGCGCTCTGCCAATACCGGCATTTCTTCAGTGATTGATGATAAAGGAAGGATCCTCGAAGAGAAACCGCTATTTGAAAGTGCTTCGATCACAAGAAATATTCCGTTGCTTACTGAAAAGACGCTTTATACGAAGCTTGGAGATTTCATTGCAATACCCTGCGAATGGATAAGCGGGGGAATGATCGTCATATTTTTTTACATTGCCATTGCGAGGAGTTTACGAAGCAAAGAGCGTGACAATCTAACATCGTAATTTAATGATATCCGTAAATATTGTAGACTGCCATTTCGGCTATAGCACCCTCAATGACAATCGAGATAACTACTGAGACCTTAAGAAATATATGTTTTAATTTCAGAAAATGCTCTCTCTCGATTTGAACATCCTTTATTTCTTCAATGTCACGCTTTCTGCTCCGTGGCTGGATCTGGTTATGATCTATCTGACAAATCTGCAGCATTGGCTGCCGGTCTATATTCTTGCACTTACATTTCTGATCTGGAAATTTAAGTGGCGCGGAGTAAGGATGGTGCTTGCTTGTATTATACTGGTGGGTGCTGCTGATCTATTTACGAACAGAGTCATCAAAGAACTTATTGCTCGTCCGCGGCCATGTTCGCTGATCACAGATCCGAGCGGATTGTATTCCTGGATACGCACTCCGGACGGTGTTCGATGGGGTCTTAGTTTTCCATCGTCCCATGCATTGAATAATTTTGCCGGAGTCGTTTTTTTTATTCTGTTGTTCCCTAAAAATAAAAAATTACTCTGGCTCTTTGTTCCGGCAATTATTGTTGGACTTACGCGAATCTATCTGGGACTGCATTATCCTTCAGATGTTTTAGGAGGAATGGTCATTGGTGCGGCTTTCGGATGGGGTTTTGAAGTTCTTTATAAGATAGTAGAAGAGAATTTTTTTTCACGAAAGAATGTAATCTGAAAGGAAGACAATGAAACATTTATTGATCGTTATTTTGGTTCTTACAAGTTTTGCGACAGTAAGCTATGCAAAAAAAGCTCCGGCGCCGAAAACGTGGACAGGGTATCTCATGGACAAGATGTGTTCAAAGAGGATGGTTGGCAACCATACTAAGATAGTGGCGCATTCAAAAACCTGCCTCACCGAAGATAACTGTTCCTCAAGCGGTTACTGCTTGATGACGGATAAGAAATTTATTCCCTTCGATACGAAGGGAAATGAATTAGCCGCTAATTATATTAAAACCACTTCAAAGGAAAAAGATTTTCAGGTCGAAGTTACAGGTTCGATGAAAAGGAATAAGCTTGCAATTTCCGGCCTCAAAGAATCGACAGCTCAGAATTAAGTTAGAATAACTGAGTCGTATTGCTCAATTCTTATACCCCATTACTATTCCTACCGAGAATGCCGGTAATTCCTGAATGGAAAGCACTGCTCTTTTTTTACAATCAATGACGACATAGGAAGACGGAGGAAGTCCGCCGGTAACGTGATGATGTACTCCGCCTGAAGAAAGCTCACAAGCGATATAAGCAAAGGCTCCATCGGAAGTGATGGCAATAGCATGTGGATATTGACTTACGCTGTCGATCTTAGCGATCACCCGGTTCGTCGTCGTGCTGATGACATCAACTTGGTTCGATACGTAATCAGCGACCCATAGCTCGGAACCGTCCGGAGTCAGAGCTTCCCCCCAGGGACCGTAAAGTATCGGAATTCGCGATATAATGGAGTCCTTTATCAGATCGACTACAACAATTTCTGAGGAGTTCAGGCATGAAATATACATCGTTTTTGAATCGGCAGAGATGACGATTTTTTGCGGAGTATATTGCGCTTTATATGTTTCTGTTACAGGTACCGGAACGCCCGGTCCGAGAGTTATACATCCAACGATCGAATCGGTGCGCGTATCGATCCGAAGAATATTATCCGACTCGCGACCGCACATATATACGTATCGGCCATCCGGCGAAACGGCGATGCCTGACGGTTCAGCAACCAAAGGAGACACTATTGATTTCGACAGCTTCATTTCAGTAGGATCGAATACGCCATATCTATTATATGAATCGTCGCTGACATATCCTTTGCCGGCATCGGGAGTTATTGCGATTTCTGACGGAGAAAAATTCGTGGTGAATTCGCCCAGGTTTACATAGCTTCCCGCATCATATTTCACGACAGATCCGTTGACTCCTTTCATTGCCACGATATAGGACTTCAGATCAGGTGTCATAGCAATTGCTGCCGGTTGATAATGAGCGCCGATATACGGAATTCGTACCAAACGCTGCGTCTGGCCATCAATCACACTTACCATATCTTCGTTCTCATTAACGACAAATATTTTTTTCGTCACGTCAGTATAAGCGATCTTTCCGTCGGCGCTTTTTGCTCCTTGAATGATCCAATTGAAGAAGGCTTGTTGATCGCTTTCGGATAGAGGTGCGCGTGCTAGAGGCATATTAGGAGTGATGACGGGAGCAAGGTCTGCATTCGTGTTGATATGCCCGAAAAGATGACTCTTGACGGCATTGAACGGAATTATTTCATTGAAGTACT
>PLXB01000348.1 GCA_003151215.1 Ignavibacteriota bacterium | reverse complement strand
TCGATCATGTAATATTTTCCGAGCATTGAGGTATTGCTCACTTTACCCGATCCGTCAAGAAGCGCAACCTCGAACGATGGAACAGGTTTGCCGACTTGCACGACGGCGTCCGGATTATTTTCCGACAAACTCCACTTGATCTCCGGAACATCGCCGTAGTCACTTTTGAGAAATGCATAAAGCCGTTTCCACTCTTTTGTATCTTTTTCTTTTACGGCTTTCACCATGTCGTCAGCATACGCAATTGCGCGAATAGTTCTTTCGGGATTTTTCTTCGAATCCTGAATATACGCATCGCCGGTTTTTTTATCAACTAAATCTGCAACCGCTCGCATTTCATAGGGCGCCATCACCCACAACGGCGATGTTGCAGGAACAGCTTTGATGATCATTTCGGCATTATCGGCTCCGAAATCAATGGTCGGATTGATTTCTTTGGCAAGCATCACTGCAGCAAATTGTGAGAATTTTATATCGCCGGATTTTTCCGCATCCCGATAAACGGTTTTAATATTATCCAGCAATGCATGATATTTCTCAGCCGACATCGTCATGGGTCCTCCGCTCTGAGGCTGAACCATAGCTTCGGTCTGCATTTTATCAATAGCCTTATTCAGTTCATACGCTTTTTTGAGGAACGGATTATTTTTTATTTCGACTATGGGCAGATCGGTATTTTCGCTGAAATTCAATTTCGAAGGATCGAATGTAATTGTTACTTTATCTCCGCTATGCGTACGGATCACGGAGCGGTAATCACCGCCGCCATCGTAGGTGAAGTAATCGGCCGTTTCGCCGTTGACGCTATGTCCGCCTTCGGCAGTTCCCATAAGCTGATAGCTGAGGGTATCTCCGGTTGCGGTGCGCTCGTAGGTATAAATGGTTTTTCCCTCAGCCGTTTTTTGCGGCGTCATTTGCTCGGTGCTTGCGAAAGCGAATTTATTCCAATCGCCGATGATGGTGATCTTCTCAGGTTCTTTGTTGAACGGATTTGCATGAAGCCGGACGTTCATTTCAACCGATTTATCTTTTCCGTCAAGAATAAGCGGGATATTTATTTCCTGATGATCGACTGCGCTGATGCGAAGCGAATATACTCCGGCTTTGGGAATATGAACAACAAAATGCCCATCCTTCGAGCATTGGGTAGAAGTACTTTTTTTCATATCTCCATTATATGCTCCGATATGCGCATGAGCGAGAACAGGCGCGCTGCCATTGGCATCGGTAACTGTCCCTTCAACGGTAATCTGAGAAAGTACCGGTGACGCGATAATCAAAAGGATAAAACTCAGAAGTTTTTTCATAATGTTGGATGATTGATCAGGTGCAAATATACCGGAATTCTCCGGAAGAGTTTCAGCTTCCCCGCTCACGGAATATCACGCTCGACATCCAGAAACGAAATGCGATCAGCACCTTATGAGGCGTGGAAACGGTGATACGTTTTTGGAAAATATTGAACTCGGCAAGTTCGATCTTGCGGAGTAATCTGAAATAGATCGCATCCATGATCTGCGCGGCGAAGAGCGTGAAGCGCTCATGCTTGCCGAGTTTCATGCGCGCCTCGCGGTAATACTTCCGGGCGCGGGCTGTTTCGAATTTCATCAGCCTGATGAAAGGGAGGTTGTAATTGCCGGTAAGAATATCTTTTTCGGAAACTCCGAAGCGTCGCATATCTGCTTTGGGCAGATAGATCCTGCCCATCGATGCATCTTTTTTTACATCGCGCAGAATATTGGTTAATTGCAATGCGATACCAAGATCAACGGCATATTCTTTCGTGCGTTCGAACTTATACCCGAATATTTCTATCGTGATCAGGCCGACAATGCTTGCAACGGCATAACAATATTCCTTCAGTTCTTCAAAGTTTTCGTAACGGTCTTTGATGAGATCCATTTCCACTCCGTCGATCAGCGTCAGGAAATATTGCTTCGGAATTTTGAAGCGCGAGATAACTTTATGAAGGCTGAAGAGGACCGGATGCTTCGAATTTCCGGCATAGCATTTCTCGACTTCGGCGCGCCACCAATTCAGGCGGACGCGTTTTTTTTCGGTGGCAAGTTCTTTCTTAAAGTCGATACCGGGAATATTGAGCGGAATATCTTCATCGACGAGGTCATCGGTATAGCGACAAAATTCATAGACCGATCGCATTGCCATGCGCTCATCTTTAGGCAGGAGCGAGAACGAGTAGAAGAAATTGCTCTTGCCGCCTTGTTCAAAATTCGGCGGAAGAGATTCTTCTAAGAGATGCTCTGCGTTGCGAGATACTTTATCCATCGTGATTCATCGGTCATCAATCGACCTTCATAAACAAAGACTGTAAAAGCACTAATACCTGTTCCCATTTCGATAGTTTCGGGCGGACAAGATATGTGTTCCCGCCTGCTTTACGAATTTTGGCGATCATTTTCCGGGCTGCGTGTATTATTGCCCTGAGTTCATAACGCAGTCTGCCGCTAACAGATTCAGCTAAAGGAGAGCCCCTTTCTAAGAGCGATTCGACTCGTTCAAGTTCAAAGAGTGATAGTAATTTGA
>PLXB01000472.1 GCA_003151215.1 Ignavibacteriota bacterium | reverse complement strand
CGACGAATTCTTTCGTGAATCTCTCGCTGGAAGTATAGAGTACACGCAATTCGGGAAATTTTTCGAGCGAGTAATTGCCGATCGCCTGAATAAGATGCGTCTTGCCTAAGCCGACGTTTCCGTAAATGACAAGCGGATTATACCGTGTGCCGCCCGGATTATTCGCCACTGCCATCGAAGCTGCGAAGGCAAGTTTATTCGCCTCGCCGCGGATGAAGGTATCGAATTCATAACCGGGATTGATATTCGGATCGACCGGCGGCTTCGGAGCCATGGGTACATTCCGCGAACCGGAGCGATTATCGCGCATCTGCGCTGCGGAAATATTGACGCGATTAACCGGAGGCTGGGAATCCGGGATGACGGGAAGAGGATCAGGCTGAGCAGAAACATGCGGAATAAAAACAGCCGGCTCCAAAAGGGTTTCGACACCTTCGACTTCGGCAGCATGTTCGAAGGTAAAGCCGCCCTGCGGACCGAGAAGCTCGGTAATTGCCGATTCGATCAGGATCTGGTAATGTTGCTGGATCCATTCGGAT
Organism: Ignavibacteriota bacterium; assembly: GCA_003151215.1. The sequence continues at coordinate 7,395 of PLXB01000472.1, read as the reverse complement.
ATAAATCCGCTGGGAGCTAAAAGACGGAGCGTCGTCCCTTCCAGTGACTTTGCAACAAGAGGTTCGAACCATGTCGTGAAACTCTGAGGGGAGATCTGCCCCTTGATCTTTTCAAGACTGAGCTGCCAGATCGCCACTGCCGCCGATCGCAGATCATCTGTGGGAAGAATGCCAGAGTGCTCCGAATCATTATCCGGCATCATGCCGCCCATTGCTAAAGACATTTCACTAAATTTTGCTTGCACTAATGCCGCAAGAGCGGCTGCCTGGGGAATTTCTGTTTCTATCAACACGCTTATATGCTTGTGTAAAAGAAAAAAGGTGATAAGAGTTTCACGCTTTCAACGTAAGTTTAGTGCGACTGAAACTCTGGTAACAAAAAATACTAAGGAAAAAACTGAAACAAAAAAAACGGCGATCAAAGAAATTTAAGAAATGATCTGCTTCCGTTACACTGCCTTTTCATCAGATAAAAAAAGTAATTCACATCCCTAACCCATAATAATATTGGACAACCTAAGTTATCCACATTCAACAAACACATTAACAAATCATTTCGTATGTACTATAATACGAATTTTTTTTTAAAGCCGCGCGAAAAACGGAATTTTTTTTCTTGCAGTGTCTTTGCGACTTCTTGCAATGACAGTACTATCTTCCCTTACTCAGCGATCCTAAAATAATTTTTCGCTTCGCACCCGTCGTCGCGGGAAGATGAATATATTCATTTTGAAGAAATGCTTTTGCAAACCACGCAAATGCAAGTGCCTCTTTCGCCTGCAATGGAATCCCAAGTTCATCGGAAATCCGGAATGTCATTTCCGGCAGAAGCTCTTTCAGCCGTTGGCATAAGAAAATATTTTTCACTCCGCCGCCGCTTGCGATGATCTCGGTTGGATGCGTTTTTAATCTCTCATGAGGAAGAAAACGAAAGGCTTCGGCAATCGACCGTGCAGTTAACTCTGTTGCTGTCGCTAATGCGTCGCTTGCCGATAATTTTCGGTGTGCTGCCTTTTTTTTGAAGATATCAAGAAATTTTTCTCCGAATAACTCCCTACCTGTCGATTTGGGTGGTGGCTGTGTAAAATACTGATTTTCAAGGAGTTCCAAAAGCAGCTCTTCATCGATTTTACCACTTCCGGCGATCTCTCCGGCATTATCAAATTGTTTGTTATAGTATTCCTTTGCCAGAGCATCGGTGATCATATTTCCCGGACCCGTATCGAAGGCAATGACTTCCATTTCCTCAGCGCAGGCAGGAATAAAAGTCAGGTTTGCAATACCGCCGATATTCAGGAGAATTCTATTGCGATCATTAGTTCTGAAAAAATAATAGTCAAACATCGGCACCAGCGGAGCGCCTTCTCCGCCAAGAGCAATATCGCCGCTTCGGAAATCGCTTGCGACATCTATGCCGCTCAAAGCTGCAAGTGCACCGCCCGAACCGAGTTGGAATGTTGCTCCTGTTTCAGAAAGCGAAGGAGCAATTTTTTCAGATTTGGGCAAATGCCTGATCGTCTGCCCGTGTAATCCTATGGCACGAATATCTTTTGGAGAAAGGTATGCTTTTTTTAACGAAGCTTCAACAGCGCTTGCATATTCCTGCGCCAGAACAAAATGCGTACGCACGAAAAGATCGATATTGATCTCATTCTTTGTGGCAAGATCCATCAGTATTTCTCGAAGTTCGGAACGAAGAGGAACAGAATATTCACTGACAACTTCCGGAAATTTATCGAAGCGGGCAATAACGACATCGATCGCATCCATGCTCGTGCCCGACATAATGCCGATATAGAGATCACTTTTCATTTCCCGTATCGGCTGGAGTTGGAGTTTGTTTCTGTTCTTGAGGATTCACGCGGTGATGAGTAAGCTGTACGGCAACATAGAATAAAAATCCGAGCATCACGAATAAAGCAATACGCACTGCCCAGGAATCGCCCTTGATAAGTGCGCGGATACCGAAGGTTTTATCCTCTCTGCCAAAACTTGTGTACCGTCTGCGTAATAATGCCATAGATCGCGTTACGCTTGTTTCCCGATTACCTGTCTCGCAATCACGATCTTCTGAATATGCGATGTGCCCTCATATATCTGCAAGCCTTTTATATCGCGCAGGTAGCGCTCAACGGGATATTCATTCGAATAGCCTCTGCCTCCGTGAAGAAGCACAGCTTCGTTCGCCGCTTTTACTGCAGCTTCAGTTGCATGAAGTTTTGCCATCGAAGTTTCGAGCGTACATGGCAAGCCCTGATCTTTTTTCCAGGCGGCGTGATAGACTAAATATCTTGAAGCTTCAAGCGAAGTTTTCATTTCAGCAATAACGGCTTGCACCATTTCGAAATCACCGAGGCGCGAGCCGAATTGTTTGCGAATCCGAACGAAATCCAGGCAGGCATCCAGGCATGCTTCATGCACTCCCACTGCTCCTGCAGCAACGCCTAAGCGTCCGTGATCGAGCGCGGACATGGCGACCTTAAAGCCGTTGTTCTCACCGCCTAAAACTCTATCCCCGGGCACAAAACAATTTTCGAGAATAATATGGGCGTGATCGCTTGCCCTGTGACCAAGTTCTTTGCCGGGCATTTTCCTGCGGATAAATCCTTCGGAATTTGTATCCACAAGAAAAGCCGTGATACGTGAATGCGGCTTTGCGCCTTCCGTTGCCGGCAGTTTTGCAAAAACGATTGCAAGGTGTGCAAGATTGGCATTCGTGATCCAGATCTTCTCGCCGTTTAAGATATATCCGGCCTTTGTTTTTTCTGCTTGTGTTTGAATGCTCGCAGCATCGCTTCCGGCTTCGGGTTCGGTGAGACAGTAACACCCTATCTTCTTCGCAGCAGCGAGTTGCGGCAAAAATTCTTTCTTCTGATCTTCCGATCCGTTCTGCTCGATGCATTGCATGACAAGTGAGGAATGAACGGTCATGAATCCCCGAACGCTCGAGCAGGCTCTGCCAAGCTCTATGTACACAAGTGCAAGAGAGAGGCTATCCATAGCCGATCCGCCAAAGTCTTTTGCTGTTGCGCCTCCTAAGAGTCCGAGCGATGCCATCTGTGATATGATCGAAGATGGCATCGCACCATCTTCATCCATCTTTCGGGCAATAGGCGCAATGATATCCTGCGCAAACGATCGCGCAAAGGATTGCCAGTGGAGTTGATCTTTCGTGAGAGTAAAATCCATCAATTATCAATCACTGCAATACCTTCGATCTCAAGCAACGCATCGTTTTCAAAGAGTGAAGATACTTCCACAAGCGTCATTGCCGGAAAATATTTGCCGAAATACGATGAGTAGATCCTTCCGATCTCCTTCATCTTTGCTGCGTAATCATTCTTATCGCGTACAAAAATATTCAGCTTTACAATATCGGTCATCACTCCTCCTGCTGCGATGAGCGCCGCTTCAAGATTATGCAGAACCTGCTCGAATTGCTTGAGGAGATCGCCTTTATGGATGATATTTCCTGCGGCATCGAAGGAAACCTGCCCGGCAAGATAAACGGTCCTGCCTCCGTTCGAAGAAACGGCATGGCTATAGCCAATAGGCGTAATGAGTTCGGGCGGAGTGATGATGGTATTCACTTTGGGGAAAATAAAGATGAACTAAAATGCTGCCGATGTCGATTTCGGCGTTACGGTCAACTCCTCGAAATCCGGAACGTAGAGCAGATTATCGAATCTTCCGACATTACCTCGGAAGGCAACACGCGAAACGCCGATCGGTCCGTTACGCTGCTTACCGATGATGATCTCTGCCGTGCCCTCAGTCGGTTTGCCGTCTTCGTATTGCTCGATGCCGTAGGTTTCCGGGCGATAGATGAAGAGCACGAGATCGGCATCCTGCTCGATGGCTCCCGACTCCCGGAGATCGCTTAGCATCGGGCGTTTATCGGTTCTGCTCTCAACGTTACGACTTAACTGTGAACAAGCAATAATTGGAACGCGGAGTTCCTTCGATAATTCCTTGAGGCCTCGGCTAATGGCAGAAATTTCCTGCTCTCGATTGCCTCCAGCTTGGGTTTTTGGGCCACGCATGAGCTGCAGGTAATCGACGATAATTAAATCTAATTGTTTTTCTTTTGCTTTTAAACGACGACAACGAGCACGGATATCCAGAACGGAAAGGGCTGGAGTATCATCGATATGAATGCGTGCCTGGCCAAGTTGTTCGGCAGCTCCCATGAGGCGGCGAAACTCTTCTTTCGCAAGTGCACCTGTTTTTAGTCTTTTGGAATCAATTCGGCTAAGACCAGCAAAAAACCTGAAACCTAATTCTTCTTTCGACATTTCGAGTGAGAAGAGTGCGGCTACTGAGTTTTTCATTACTGATGTGTGTAAGAGTGCGGAAACAAACAGCGCTGTTTTCCCCATACCCGGGCGGGCGGCAAGAATCATGACCTGTCCTGGCTGTAGTCCTGCCGTCATTTTATCAAACTCAGTAAATCCGGTTGCAAGCCCAACTACGTCTTTACTACCGGAGACAAAAAGTTCTTGAACCTTGCTCATGTTTTCGGAAATGACTTCCGCGAGAGAAGTGAAAGAACGTTGAATCTTTTTCTGAGAGACTTCGAAAATTTTAGTCTCGGCACTATCGATATAGACGTCAGTGTTTTCAACGCCGGACAACCCTTCATCCATAATTTCAGAACAGGTTTCTACGAGACGACGCTGAAGTGCTTTTTCCCGGATGATTTTGCCGTAATGAACGACGTTCGCAATTTGGAAAGACGCTTGATCGTAAAGGCCGGTGAGGGTTGCAACACCACCAATGAGGTCGTACCAATTACGATTACGCAGACCATCGGTGATGGTGACGAGATCAACTGGCTTTCCAACATCAGAAAGCTGGCAGGCCATTTCAAAAATTTTCTGATGTGCATCGACGAAAAAATCGCGTTCTTCAAGACCTTCTTCGCGAACCAGTTCCAAAGAGGCGTTGTTTACCAGCAATGCTCCGAGAACTGATCGTTCGGCATCTAAATCATGAGGAAGCTTTTTTCGCTGTGCCGGAGGGGCCCCAGAGTATGGATCTGACACTAGCTCTCCAAACTAAAGGATTATGCGCCTTCTTTAACAACCCAAACTTTTAAGTTTGTAGTGACTTCAGGAAGGAGTTTAATTTCCACGGTGTGAACACCCAATGCTTTGATTGGATCCTTCATGTGGATTGAGCGCTTCTCGATGGTGAGACCGCCTGCTTTTAAAGCATCAGCAATATCAGCAGTGGTGACTGAACCGAAAAGTTTATCTTTCTCGCCAACTTTGCGAGAGATATTACAAGTGAAGCCTACAATTTTCTTAGCGAGTTCGTCTGCGGAAAGCTTTTCAGCAGAACGTTTCTTCTCGAGCATTTTTTTCTGATGCTCAACCGCTGCCATATTATTTTCATTAGCAGGGACGACTAATTTTTTTGGAATCAAAAAGTTACGTGCGTAACCATCGGTTACTTTCACCACTTCACCGATACGACCCAAATTTTCTACATTTTCTTTTAAAATTACTAACATTAAAAATTCTCCTACTAAAATTTCTTCTTAAAACCAGATACTTAGGATTGCCCGAATTTGCGACGAAAGTCAAACCACTGATCAAAAAATCCTACGGCAAAAAGCAGGGGAGCCGCCAAAAATACGAGCAGAGCAAAAATGACTGCACGAATTAATCCAAAAATTTGTCGACGATTGAGAAAATTGGTGATGACGCTAAGCCCCTGGAGCCCGTAAAACACGAGTAAGACTTTGAGACCGTTCAAACCAATATAATAGAGAGCTTGTTCAGAATAAATATACAGAGCAGCACAGAGAAGCGTTGGCCAAACCAGCCATGCCGGAGTTCGGTAGTTTCCCCAGAACGCTCGAGATAGAAATCCGGGAAGCGTTCGAAACACCAATAGAAGGTTGAACCAGTAACAGAGGATGATCGCGATCAGAATGCCCGAAGGAAGTTCGAGCATAATATTGTGTAAAAGTTCAGTTTTTCCCTGTTCCTTCACCCATTCTTGAATGGGATGTTGAGGAATGGCCATCATTCGATCGATTCCCTGGCTGAGTTCAGAATGAACAAAGTCAATCACACCCTGGCTACGGCCTTGAGCGAGGATGGCAACTCCAGCCCATAAAAACAAAATAGCGAGCCCATAAGAAAGTGCAAAGGCAGTGGGTACTTTTTTGAATCGACGAATGAAAAGTGGAAATGAAATTCCAATGCTAAACCAAAACCAGATTGGAAAAGTGAGGAGTTCCAGGTTTCTTTCCATCGCAAAAACCAAAATCGCATTCGTCAGTAGCGCCAATAGACTCAGCCAGGTTCGATTCTTTAGTGTGATGATGAAGAGAGGAAGTGGAGAGATGAAGGCAAAAAATGAACTTTGAAAGAAGAGAGCGGGCAAGAAAAAAGGAGCAGCCCAAAGAAACCAACTTTGAGCTGCTCCATTAGTTTTTGTAGGCGCTTTTAATCGAGAAGATCGAATCGCCACAATATTTAGTTAGAGTTTGGTCCGATAGAAATAAATCCGAGCAATGCAAGATTGCGTGCGCGTTTAATTTCTAAAGCAAGTTTACGTTGAACCATCGCACAGTTTCCAGTGATACGGCGTGCAACAATTTTTCCGTGTTCAGTCATGTAGGTCGACAGGAACTTTGGATTTTTGTAAGTGATGTTTGCGGTATCTTCGTCACCACTCATGAAACGGCAAGTTTTCTTCTTGTTTCCGCCTGAAAACTTGCGGCCACGACGGCCACTGCCTTCGTCATCCATTGCATCGTCCATGGAGTATTTTGAATCGTAATCTTTGTCGCTATCACGATCGTTATTGTAAGTTTTTTTCTCTTTATATTCTTTGGCTGCCATAATTTTTTCCTTTTATACCGCTGCTGCTGTTGCAGTCGGAGTCATGGTTGGTGCTGGGGTAATTTCCGGGCGTTCTTCGCGTTTCATCGGAGTGCCGGTTCCAAGTTCTTTGAGGAACTCTTCTTTGTTAAATTCTTTTTGAATTGTAATCGTCATGAAACGAAGAGTCGCTTCGTTCAAACGCAATGTACGTTCAAGCTCGGCAACGACTGTGTTGTTACCGGTATAAATGAAGTGGGTGTATTGCCCGCGAACTTCCTTCACGATTTCGTAGGAAAATTTTCTTTTTCCCCAGTCTTCTTGATGAATGAGTTCCCCGTCGTAATCTTTAATGATCTTGAATAAACGATCTTTGAGGATTTTGAGTTGGTCTTCCGTTTGATCAACGCGTGTAATGAATGTGGTTTCGTAACCAGCTAGTTTCTTTGCCATTTTTTCTCCTTATGGGTGTAGCCCGAAACGTTATGTTGCGAGCAAAGAGTTGTTTGTGAAGTAAAACCGTAAGGTTTACCTCGAACAGAGGAGTTATCACGCCTTT
>PLXB01000272.1 GCA_003151215.1 Ignavibacteriota bacterium | reverse complement strand
CCCAGCGCAAGTTCGACATCAGCGTCAAGGTGGTCGGCGGCGGTACCAGCGGCCAGGCCGGCGCAGTTCGTCTTGGAATTGCCCGCGCACTTGTCACTATTAACGATGAGTTTCGTACCGTACTTCGCAAAGATGACTTGATGACTCGCGACCCGAGAATGGTAGAGCGTAAAAAATACGGACAGCCGAAAGCTCGCAAGAAATTCCAGTTCTCGAAGAGATAAGCGCTTCGTTTTTTAGTCATCGCAAACAAAATTTGCTGACAACTAAAAACTTGTTTCCATCACATATACATTCTCATAATTGCAGCAGGGTTGCTCATTTCGATGAGTTCTGTCGCAAGGGAATGTAGAGAATAAAAACCAAATACCACATGAGACTCAGTTTAGAAGACCTCTTAGCATCAGGTGCGCACTTTGGGCACCTTACCCGACGTTGGAATCCGAAGATGAAACCTTNNTTCCTTTTTATCGGCACCAAGAAACAGCTTCGCGGCGCTATCAAGGAAGAAGCGATTCGCTGCGGACAGTATCATGCAACCGATCGCTGGCCGGGCGGAATGCTTACCAATTTTGCAACGATCCGTAAATCCATCAAGCGCCTGCAGAATCTGGATAAGATGGATGCCGATGGCACGATCGAAAATTATACGAAGAAAGAGCAGCTTCTTTTCTCGCGTGAGAAAATTAAGCTCGATGCCACACTTGGCGGAATATCTGAGATGCGCGGACTTCCGGCCGCGATGATCATCATCGATATTAAGAAGGAACATATTGCCGTAGAGGAAGCACGCAAGCTCGGCATTCCGATCTTTGCCCTGGTCGATACGAATGTCGATCCGGATCTCGTAGATTATCCGATCCCGGCGAATGACGNNAGCGTCGATGCAGAACGCTTGCAAAAAGAAAGCGATATCGAGGAAATTGAACCGGTCATCGAAGCCTTCGTGGCTTAATCATAGCTCACCATTTTATGAGCGGCGAGCCTTCTTCAACGAGCGCTCGCCGTTTTATTAGGTGTTAATATTACGTCGTCGTGAGACACTTCGCAGGACACCAAAATAAGTTTAATAATTAATTTAGAATCATGGCAGTTACAGCAGAACAAGTTAAAAAACTCCGCGACCGCACGGGCGCAGGAATGGCAGATTGTAAAAAGGCGCTTGAAGAAGCGAACGGCAATGAAGAAGCCGCTCTCGATATTTTGCGCAAACGAGGCGCAGCAAGCGCAGCCAAACGCGCAGACCGCGTCGCTAAAGAAGGTGTCATCTCAACAGCTACTTCACCTGACGGGAAGAAAGCCGTTATCGCAGAAGTGAATTCTGAAACCGATTTTGTTGCACGCAATGAATCATTTGTCGCATTCGCACAGGATGTGGCAAGTTCTGCACTAGCGGCAAGTCCGAATTCGCGCGAAGAATTTATGCTGGTAAAACTTTCCAACGGTGCGACGATCTCAGAAGAAGTCGGCGCTCAGACCGGGCGCATAGGCGAGAAGATCGAAGCACGTCGATTTGAAATGCTGGATGCAGGCAACGGAACCGTTGCAAGCTACATTCATCCGGGTGCGAAGCTCGGAGTGCTCGTTGCTTTAAGTGGTGTGAATGGCGAGACTGCGAAGACACTGGGGCGTGACATCGCAATGCAGGTTGCAGCGATGAATCCGATGGGACTTAATCGAGAAAGCATCTCGGCAGATACCGTTAATCGTGAGATCGAGATCTACAAAACACAAATGCGCAACGAAGGCAAGAAAGAGGAATTTATCGACCGCATTGCTCAGGGTAAACTCGAAAAATTCTATCAGGATAACTGTCTCCTTGAGCAAAGCTTCATCAAGGATGCATCGAAGACCGTAACCGATCTCTTAAAAGAAGCAGGCGCCGGAGTAATGGTCACAGGCTTCATTCGCATGCAACTCGGCGAAGGGCATCACGAGCCAGCAATGGCTGAAGCCTAAATGACGGATCTATTATTCAGAGAGCTCGGATAATTTCCGGGCTTTTTTTTGGCAAATTTCCTGATGGTATTAAATGACCGGAAAAGTTTGTTTGTCAATGCGATAAATCGTATTTTTGCACAGATTGTGTCGACTATATGGATGTAACACCGAAGTATAAACGCATTCTGTTAAAGCTCTCCGGCGAATCACTGATGGGCGATCAGGAATTTGGGATCGATCATAAAGTTGTGACACAGTTCGCCGATGATATTGTCGCTGCTCATCATGTCGGCGCAGAGATTGCCGTTGTTATCGGAGGAGGCAATATCTATCGTGGCGTAAAGTCAAGTGTTGACGGAGTGCAGAAAGTGCAGGGCGATTACATGGGAATGCTTGCAACGATGATCAATTGTCTTGCATTTCAAAATACACTTGAGACAAAAGGAATGACGACACGGCTGATGTCGGCGATCACGATGACAGCGATTGCCGAGCCATTCATTCGCCGCAAAGCTATTCGTCATCTGGAAAAAGGAAGAATTGTGATCTTTGGAAGCGGGACAGGGAATCCGTATTTCACTACTGATACTGCAGCAGCTCTCCGTGCATCCGAAATCGATGCTGAAGCAGTATTGAAGGGCACGCGGGTCGATGGAATCTACGATTCCGACCCGGAAAAAAATCCGAAAGCACTTCGAATTCCGGAGATTACATATTCCGATGTTCTCTCAAAAGGACTTCGCATTATGGATCTCACGGCGATCACAATGTGTCAGGAGAATAAGCTGCCGATAATAGTGTTTAATATGAATCGGAAGGGAAACCTGGTAAAAGTATTGACTGAAGAGGGTATTGGCTCGAAAGTAGTACCTTAGAAATTACAGGATTTCGTTTCTCAGTTCTCGATTCTCAATTTTACATTTTCAATTGATTTTGACTATGAATACAACAAAAGAAATTATTGCCGATTGCGAACATCGTATGGTAAAGGCTATTGAAGCGCTGCATAATGAATTGAATAAAATTCGTACCGGCCGTGCTTCGACAGCGCTGCTTGATACGGTGAAGGTTGATGCATACGGCACGATGATGTCGCTTAATCAGGTTGCGAATCTTTCTGTACCTGATGCGCATTCGATCGCGATTCAGCCATGGGATCGAGGCTTAGCAAATCATATAGAAAAAGCTATCCGCGATGCAGGTCTCGGACTTAATCCGTCAAGCGATGGCACATTTGTCCGTGTGCCGATGCCGCCACTGACTGAAGAGCGCCGCAAAGAGATCACGAAGCTTGTGAAAAAACATGGTGAAGATGCGAAGATCGCCGTACGTAACGTTCGCCGTGATGCAATGGAGCATTTAAAGAAAGCTGAAAAAGCAGAACATTTCTCCGAAGATGAACGGAAACGAGGCGAAGATGAGATTCAGAAAAAAACGGATCAGAAAGTAAAAGATATTGACGCACTCGTTATTTCGAAAGAAAAAGAAGTAATGGCAGTGTAGCATTTTTCCAAATTCCGAATGACTCAAAAAGAAGATGCGGCGCTAAAAGCGGAAGTTCACGATTACTGGAATGCCCAGCCGTGCGGTACGCAATTTACCGATCTTCCGCCGGGCACGAAGGAATTTTATGCAGAAGTAGAGCGCTTTCGATATGCCACTCAGCCCTTCATGGAAAGGCTTTGTAATTTCAAGAAATATCGTGAAAAAAAACTTCTTGAGATAGGTTGCGGATTGGGAACAGACAGTTTACAGTTTGCACGCAACGGTGCAATCGTTACCGGAATTGATTTGACTGAAGAAGGGCCGCGCCTCGCTCAGCAACGATTTAATATGGAAGGATTGCAAGGCGAATTTCTTTCCGCAGATGCCGAGAACCTTCCTTTTGAAGATGCTACATTCGATGTGGTTTATTCTTTCGGCGTTCTGCATCATACTCCCGATACGCAGAAAGCGATTAATGAAGTTTACCGTGTCCTAAAACCCGGTGGCGAGATCGTCATTATGCTTTACCATAAGCATTCACTTCATACCTGGATCGGCGTTCCGCTTTATTTTTTAAGCGGCCTGCTCAAGGGAAAAGTACACGGCTATAAAGATTGGGTTCGCGTGTATGATGGAGGTTCGAATCCTCTCGGCAAAGCATACTCGCGCAATGATGCAAGAGAAATGTTCTCGAAATTCAAAGACGTCCATTTTGCCATGTGCGATTCATACAGACGCAAATATCCAAAGTTTGTGAATGCGATCAATCAATCACTCTTTGCTCCATGGGCGGGATTTTGGATGATGATTTATGGAAAGAAATGATGAAGTTAGCAAAATAAAAAAGCCGCAGACTTAATGTGCGGCTTTTTTTATTTATATAGAATCGGAATTTATTTCTTTCCCTCGCTCACTGTGTCGGTACTCTCATCTTCAACGTCTTCGGCATGAGTAATGCCTGCTTCTTTCATCACGTCTTCGATAGTGGCATGATGAACGGTCGTCGTCGAAGTTTCACCTTGCGTTTCGATCTGAAAGAGAAGCTCGACATCGTTGGTTGCAACGTCCACTTTCACAAGTGAGCCTTCTTTAACGGTGCCTTTAAGCAGTTCTTCTGCGATCGGATCTTCGATATATTTCTGCATCGCTCTGCGTAATGGTCGTGCGCCGTATTGTTTATCGAAGCCTTTTTCAGCGACGAACTCCAGCGCCTTTGGCGATAGCTCAACCTTGACACCCATCTGCTCAACTCGCGAGAGAAGTTTTTTGAGTGAGATCTGAATGATCTGCACAATATCTTCCTTCGTTAGCGAGCGGAAGACGATAGTTTCATCGACACGATTCAAAAATTCCGGATTAAAAAGGCGCTTCATCGATTCATCGATCTGATCTTTCATTTTGCCATGTTCGTCGCCGCCGGTGGATTCACCGAAGCCGATACGAGGCTGCTTCTTAATGTCGCGTGTGCCGACATTCGATGTCATAATAATGATCGTATTCTTAAAATCGACTTTGCGTCCAAGAGAATCGGTAAGCTGCCCGTCATCGAGAACTTGCAAAAGGATATTAAATACATCCGGATGTGCTTTCTCGATCTCATCAAGCAAGACAACGGAATATGGTTTACGGCGTACTTTCTCCGTAAGCTGACCGCCTTCTTCGTAGCCGACATATCCCGGAGGNNAATTTTTCCATATACTCTGACATATCGATACGGATCAGTGCATCGTCAGCATCGAAGAGATAGCGGGCAAGCGCTTTTGCAAGTTCGGTTTTCCCAACTCCAGTCGGGCCTAGGAAGATAAAACTTCCGATAGGACGTGCAGGATCTTTCAAACCTGCGCGCGTTCTGCGAATTGCCTTTGTCAGCTTATCAATAGCTTCTTCCTGGCCGACGATAACGCCTTGCAATGCTTCGCTCATTTTAAGAAGTTTAACGCTTTCGCTTTGAGCAACTTTATTGACCGGAATTCCTGTCATCATCGCAACGACATCAGCAATATCATCTTCAGTGACATCATATACCTGCGTGCCCATCTCATCTTCCCATGCGTTGATAGCTGATTCGAGATCCTGCTGATTTTTCTTTTCCAGATCGCGAAGCCGTGCTGCCTCTTCGAAGTTCTGTGTCTTGACGACAAGGTTTTTCTGCACCTTAATATCTTCGATTTTCTTTTCAAGATCTTCGACGTTTTTGGGAGCATGAACATTTGCCAGATGTACGCGCGAACCTGCCTCATCCATAACGTCAATGACTTTATCGGGCAGATAACGGTCGGTAATATAGCGATCGCTCAGTTTCACGGCTGCATCAATTGCCTTCGCTGAATACCGAACGCTGTGATGCTCTTCGTATTTCGAGGCGATATTGGTCAAGATTTGAATAGCCTCATCTACCGAAGGCGGATCGACGAGAATCTTTTGAAATCTGCGATCAAGCGCGCCATCTTTTTCGATAAATTGACGGTATTCATCAAGTGTCGTCGCGCCGATGCACTGAATGTCGCCTCTGGCAAGAGCAGGCTTGAACATGTTCGAAGCATCGAGCGAACCCGATGCGCCGCCTGCACCCACTATTGTATGAAGTTCATCAATAAAAAGAATCACATCTTTTGCTTTTTCCAGTTCGTTCATTACGGCTTTCATCCGCTCTTCGAACTGTCCGCGATATTTCGTGCCGGCTACAAGAGCAGCGAGATCAAGTGTGACTACTCGCTTATCGAAAAGTACACGCGGAACCTTTTTTTGCGTAATTCGAAGTGCCAATCCTTCAGCAATAGCAGTCTTGCCTACACCCGGTTCACCAATAAGAACGGGGTTATTCTTTTTACGCCTGGATAGAATTTGTGCAACGCGTTGAATTTCTTTCTCTCTGCCAACGATAGGGTCGAGTTTGTCCTCTGCAGCATACTTCGTTAAGTCGCGCCCGAAATTATCTAGTACGGGAGTTTTCGTTTTCTCATGCTTTTTCTCTCCTGGGGCAGGCTGCTTCGGAGCTGGAGTCGCTCTGCCTGAAATAATATTATCAAGCTCGGCACGTATGCCATCGTAAGTGCAATTGAATTGATTGAGAATTTGTGCAGCAATATTATCCTCATCTCGAAGCAGAGATAGGAGCAAATGTTCTGTGCCGATCACTTCGCTTTTATAAAGCTTCGCTTCGAGGTATGTGATCTTCAGTACCTTTTCGGCCTGTTTTGTTAAAGGAATGTTGCCGATCGTCAGAGTCGCTCCGCCGGAGCGCACAGTATCCTCGATCGCTTTTTTTATCTTATAGAGATCAACTCCGAGGTTCCGAAGGATCTTTACGGCAATTCCTTCACCTTCGCGAATAATGCCTAGCAGCAAATGCTCGGTACCAATGTAATCATGACCTAAACGAATCGCCTCTTCGCGAGACAAACGGATGACATCCTGTACCCGGTTAGAAAAATTTCCTTCTTGTGCCATACCTAAAGTGTAACAATATTAAACTCTTGTACTTATTATGACGAAACTATGCCTCTATTTGTTACAAGAACGAATATGAGTTTGTTTTCATCTAAAGCTCATTTAATTAAACAGAGTGCGGAGAAGCGTAGTTCGTTTTGTCATGGAATTCAGAAGTCTGGTTTTCCTATGCGTTTGGGCCTTCCTGATCGTAGCGATTTCGTCTGTCGCCTATGCTCAAAAATCGGTCCCTTTAGCGTTACAGGCCCAAAGTATATCACAATATGAAACGATGGCGGCGAGTGGATTGCCCCTTTCATATGAAGATACGGTTCTTATTGCATTTGGACAAATGAAGGGTATGTTCAAATCATTGCCCTTCATGCCAAACCGTCATGGGAAATGCGGTACGGAATTAGCATTCGAAGCATATAACTTACAAAATAGATTTAGCAAACCGCTCCGAGAAGCGGTGATTCAGTCCACGCTTTCGCTTAGAGATTCTATCAAATCTCCTTCAGGAAGATTTACAATCTATTACTCTAAAAGCGGAAAGGATTCTGCTACTGATGAATATGTGGATAGTGTCAGGCACTTTGCCGACGAAGCATATCAATTAGAGATAGTAGAATTGGGTTATCCAAAACCTCCATCAAGTTATAGCAGTGATTCTACCTGGCATATTTATCTTTCCGATCTTGGAACTAGCGGCATTTATGGATTCACCCAGCGTTCTGAAGATACTGCATTTTCACAGTCTCCTTCAGGCCTGCCTCGATACCGTGCTTATAATACGATTGATAATGATTTTTCCGAATCAGCCTACCCGACTCACGGAATAGATGCTGCCCGCATTACAGTCTTCCATGAATTTCATCATATCATACAATTCGGAAGTTATGGGTGGGGGCAGGACGATGTTAATTTTCGAGAGATGACAAGCGTCTGGATGGAAATGAGAAGTACGCCCTTGGTGAAAGATTATCTTCAATATATATCACATTTTTTTGAGCTTCTTTCATCTGAACAGTTCAATAGGATTGATGATGGGGGGTATTCAGAATGCATTTGGATGCAATACCTTGAAAAAAAATTCGGTGAAGATATTATTAAAAAGGTTTGGCAATTCTATTCCGACAAAGACTCTGACTTCCCAAGTTCTTTTGACTCAGTACTAACCGGATTTGGAACAAATTTTTGTAATGAATATAAGCGTTTCGGCTCGGCAATATATTTTACGGGAAGAAGATTCCAAGGCAAAAGTATTTTTCCCGATGCACGGCTTTTTCCCATTGATGCTTTGAATATCGGAAAACTTGCTCAAAATGTTGATACCAGCACTTACGCATTACCGATAACTCTTCATTTTTTTGAATGTGGTTATGGTTTAGATACTTCAATTTTAGCAATATCGCGAAACACTGACCAATCAAACACTTCCAGATTGAGTGCAATTAGTAAAAATATTGATGCATTCGATGCCACCTTTATTGATAACCCTGAAACATTTTGTGATACTGTATTTCTCTATTCTCCAATCGGAACAAAAATTTATCCTAACCCCTTTGTACTTTCTTCAGCTTCTGATCAACCTGTGTTAAATGTTCTTGCTTCAAATAATGGTTATCCTCCTGCGAATATAAGTCTCACTATTTATTCTATGGATAATACTCTCATTCGGCATTTGGAAAGATCGACCGTTTCGCAGCAGCTCATAGCAGCTGATCCCTATGGTGGTTCTTGGTATATGGAATGGGACGGGAGAGATGATATTGGAAAGCTCGTGCCCAGCGGTGTTTACTATTATTCCATCCTTGTCGATGGAATCCGCGATAATGGAAAATTTGTCGTTATAAGGAAGAATTAAGGCAGATTTGGTGTTAGGAGGGGTCTCTCGGAAGCCGAATTCCCCGAAAAGGGGCGAATCTTCCGTAAATTTGTAATTCTAACGCTTAAAATACTACTTTTTTCTTATTTTTATGGCATCTACTAATGATTTCCGTAACGGCGCCGTCCTGAAGATGGATGGCGAACTTTACCGGATAGAAGAATACGAGCATCGGACTCCTGGCAATTTGCGCGCATTTGTGCAGGCAAAACTCCGCTCACTTCGCACCGGAAATCTTAAGGAAATGCGATACCGCTCTGGAGAATCAGTTGAGATGGTGCGCATGGAAAAGAAAACATTTCAATACCTCTATAAGGACGGCGATGATTTTGTTTTTATGAATACTGAAACGTATGAGCAAATGAATGTACCTTCGCATGTTGTAGGAGATATTGCGAAATTCATTCGTGAATCCGATAACGCTGATATCATCTTCGCTGAAGACGGAACGATCGTCGCAGTGGAAGTTCCGCCTGCTGTAAATCTCACCATTGTGGCGACCGATCCCGGAATGAAAGGCGATACAGCTACAGGGGGCACAAAACCTGCAAAGCTCGAAACCGGCGCGATGGTAAACGTACCGCTTTTCTTAAACGAAGGGGATATGGTAAAAGTCGATACACGCACTGGGCAGTATATGGAGCGAGTGAAGAAATAGCCTCATTGTATTAGCAGACTCAGGCTTTAGCCTGCGAAGACACGTTCGGAGGATGAGATATTTGCGCAGGCTAAAGCCTGCTGCTACCGAGAAGAAATTTATATTTAAGGAGCCACTATGGATCTATCATACTTAGAAAAGGTTTTAAAGCTTTTCGACGAGAGCACACTCACCGAGCTTCAGATCGAAGAGGAAGGTTCACAGATCAGATTAGCGCGGCAAAAAGAACCTGCTCAGGTCCAATATGCCCCGCCGCCGCCATATTCATATGGATCCGCTCCGACTGTAGTACCAAGTCCCGCAGGATCCGTAGGAGAAGCATCTGCTTCGTCGGCAAAGACGCATGAAGTAAAATCTCCTATCGTCGGTACATTGTATCGCGCTCCTTCGCCGGATGCCGATCAGTATGTGCAAGTTGGTCAGAATGTTGAAGTTGGCACCACTCTTTGCATTATCGAAGCGATGAAGCTGATGAANNGCGGAGAGATCGCTCTCCGAATCATTCGCACTTGCCGCGAGATGGGCATTAAAACAGTAGCCGTCTATTCGGAAGCCGATAAACATTCCCTGCACGTCCGCTTCGCAGATGAAGCGGTGTGTATCGGACCGCCTGCCGGAAAACTTAGTTATCTCAATATTCCCCAGATCATCAGCGCTGCACATTTAACGAACGCCGAAGCAATTCATCCCGGCTATGGTTTTTTAG
>PLXB01000297.1 GCA_003151215.1 Ignavibacteriota bacterium | reverse complement strand
CGGCAGCGGACTCGATCCGCATATTTCACCTGATGCAGCCCGGATACAAATTGCACGAGTTGCAAAGACACGGAATTTAAGCGAAGAAAAGGTAAAAGCTCTCGTCGAAGAACATATTGATCAACCATCGATGGGAGTTTTCGGCATGGAGCGGGTAAATGTACTGAAGCTCAATCTGGCTTTGGATGAAGTTAAATAGTTGATAATGTAAGTCGCAATTTTGTCATTCACCGCTCTGTCATGGTTGTATTTATTCCAGATAAGAAACGGGTATATATTTTTGTCATCACAATGTGATACATCGGTTTATTATGCCTGATCGCATTGCCGCTTCGATGCTCGCATTAAGATTCAAAAAATATGATTTTTAGTATTTCTTCAAAATTCAATTACTACAATGAAAACGAANNCCGTAGCGGTGCATTCTTCACTCTTATTTATTTGACACTCCTTTTTGTCGGCCCGTCTTTCGGCTCCGAAGTGAAGAAGGACACTATCGAAGCGCTCAAGGCGGTGCCTGTAGCACCAGTCGTTACACCTATAGATACTGTTGCTGCAACCCAGCCCGAACCTGACCCTTTCACATGGGGTGATTTTACCTGGATCAATGGCAATGACAGGAGGCATACTGCCTTGCTCGATTCAAAGTATGTCACAGGGCGCGTACTTCTTGATGCTAATTATACTGGATCGAACCAGCATCCAGTAGATAATACGGTTATTGGCTCAACAACACTAGCCCGTAATAATGAATTTGAGATCAACGTTGCCGCCTTAGGGGGGGACTTTCATTATGATAATGCTCGTGCATCTATCCTTTTGCAAATGGGTACACGTGCTACAGTTGTGCCGCGAAATGATTATAGCGCATATCACGGACAATATGACCTTTTCGATGCTTATCGTTTTCTTAGCGAAGCGAACGCAGGATATCATTTCGACGTAATGCATGGCATCAATGTCGATGCCGGTATTTTTATGTCATACATCGGACTCTTTTCCTATTATAATGCCGAGAACTGGGTGTACCAGCCTTCCTTTACCTCGGATAATACGCCGTGGTTTTTTAATGGCATGCGTATTCAGATGTTTCCTAGTGACAGGTTAAAGATCGAACTCTGGCTGATAAATGGCTGGCAATCGTATGCGAAGTTCGGCAATGCACCGGGTCTTGGAGTTCAGCTTACCTGGCGTCCTGTGGAATCTATCCAGGTTCTTTCAAATAACTATTACGGTCACGATGCGGCCATGGACCCTGCCCGTTACCGGTTACATACAGATAATAGTTTCTTGCTGCGATATTACAACAATCCCGGATCAAGTGGTATATCCAAAATGGCATTTTCAGTTACACAGGATATCGGCTGCGAAGCCGGGGATGGAATTGTATCAGGATTTTCAAAAGTTGCAGGCGAACAGCAGCAGTATTTCATCAGCGGGATGTTCTATGACCGTATGTGGTTCGCAAATGATAAACTTGGCGCGACGATTGGAGCAGGCTACATCAATAACCCCGGCAGGTATCTCGTTCTTTATCCGACAGGCGATGCAAGTCCATTGCCGAATCCATACGATCCAACTTCTGGAGCAGGTACACATCCGTTTTCTGCCAATCCCGGAGATCAGTTTCATGGATGGGATGCCACTATATCTTTGGATTGGATGCCAAACGATTATGTTCAATATCAATTTCAGGTCGATCATCGCGAAACTGACGTGCCTTATTTCGCAGGGCCGAGCGGTGTAACTTCACCTACCGGTTATACAACGACAACTATTCCTGCAGACTGGTCACCAAGCCTTGTAAGGGCTGAAACCCGGTTTATCGCCGCAGTTCTTGTTCGTTTCTAAATGAATTGGATAACTCTTTTCGGGTTTGTGGCAATCATTACTATGCTTGTTGCTTATATCCTTGAAGATCGGTCTCCCATTTGGATTTTTATTTTCGCAACTGCCTGTGTTGCTTCAAGTATCTATGGCTGGCTTGCCGGGACGATTCCTTTCGGAATCGTTGAGGCAATATGGGCAGTTTTTGCATACAGAAAGTGGTGGAGGGCACGATGAATAGACGGATGATTGTTGAAGAACCGGATATAACTAAGTACAAGCCGGAATTCTATGTTAATTTAATTAGCCTCTGCTTTGAAGCTATTGCAGTTCTTACTTTTTCGCTTTTACTAGTATATCATTTTTCTTGAAATGACCACTAAGTAATATTGAGAGCATTAAAGGATGTACGGTGAAATAATCGTTAGCCTTCTCATTTTTATTGCTTCCATTGCACTCGCGCAGCCTCTTGGCGCATACATGGCTAAGGTTTATCGTGGTGAAAGCCCCCTTCTCCGATTTCTGGATCCTTTGGAAAAGTCGATCTTCAAATTCTGTAGAATCGATTCTGCTGCTGAGATGAATTGGAAGCAGTACCTCTTCGCTTTCCTTTGTATTAATAGTGTATGGTTGTTCTGGGGAATCGCCATTCTCCTTTCTCAAGGAGTACTATTTTTCAACCCAGTTCATATCCATTCGATGGAATGGACACTGGCACTCAATAGCGCAATTAGTTTTATTACAAGCACGAACTTACAGCATTATTCCGGCGAAACCGATGCTACCTATTTATCACAAGTTTCAGTTTTCACTTTTTTACAATTTGTCAGTGCCGGAGCGAGTTTAAGCGCTGCCGTTGCCGTCGTTCGGGGCATACGAGCCCATTCCTCCTTTAATCTCGGAAATTTCTACGCCGATTTTCTCAGGTCTTTAACACGAATATTGCTTCCCTTATCGTGTATTACCGCCATCCTCTTCATGATGAATGGAATGCCGATGACTTTTCATTCTCCGCAAAGGATTGTGGGTCTGCAGGGGGGCAGCGTGACCGTGGCCTCCGGGCCCATAGCATCCATGATTCCCCCAAAGGATCTTGGCTCAAATGGCGGCGGTTTTTTCGGACCGAACGATGCGCATCCGTTTGAAAATCCGAACTTCTCCACCTTCGTTATTCACAGCATACTCATTTTTCTTCTGCCAATGGCGTTCATATTCTTCATCGGTTATTATCTCTCTCAACGCCGCATGAGCATCATTCTCCTGGGCGTAATGACCGCAGGCTATCTCTGCATTAGTATACCGATCATCATAGAAGAAGTATCCGGGAATCCTTTGCAGATATCTTTAGGTATTAACACGCTCGAGGGAAATATGGAAGGAAAAGAAGTCAGGTTCGGCAGTTTCTATTCTGCATATTACAGCGGAGAAAATATTGTAATCCCGACAGGCTCTATTGTTGCATCACATGATAGTTACAATCCGCTTTCTGCAGTTATGATGATTATCGGTATGCAAATAGACTCATTCTTTGGGGGATCGGGAACAGGCTGGATCAATATGTTTATGTATCTTATCATCGCAGTATTTATTGGAACGTTGATGATCGGAAGAACTCCGGAAATGTTCGGGAGAAAAATAGGTAATCGTGAAATGCAAATTGCTATCGGAGTGAGTATTTCGTCCATTTTCCTTCCGCTTGCTTTTGCAGCAATTGCAATGACAATCTGTCTTTATTATCCGGGTGGTAACGAAAGTTTGGGTTGGCTTAGTAATAAAGATACTCACGGATTTACGACGATGCTTTATGAGTATGTTTCGTCTTATGCTGGTAACGGTTCGGAATTCAGCGGATTAACAGGCAACACACCTTTCTGGAATCTCACGACGTCTTTTATTATGCTCTGCGGAAGATTCATTCCGATCATAGGCGCGCTCATGGTCGCCGGCATTTTACAATCCAACCAA
>PLXB01000359.1 GCA_003151215.1 Ignavibacteriota bacterium | reverse complement strand
CAATGAATTGTGTATATGCAGCGCCATCGAAGTTAAAAGTAAATCCGAAATTGATTGCCGCAGATGCTAACCCTGCTCGCCGAGGGTGACCAGACCAAACGACTGTTCCGCTGGCAGGAAGCGACGTTCCGGTTCCAGTCTGAAATACCAGGGAACCAAGCCCGGCCTGAGAACTTCGAGGGGGTAAAGTCAAGACACAAAAAAGAGCAACAAACAATGCAACGGAAAAGAATTTCCGCAATGAAATCAAGTAGTTAGTTTTCATAGTTCATAATTAAGGATGTTCAAAAAAATCTTTACAACCGCACATTCTTTTTCCCGTATATACAAATATACGCAAAAAAAGAGGTGATTCCCTTTTTTTCATTTCTCTAACATAGCGATGAAAAAAAATTCAACTCAAAACTCAACTCAAAAGAATGATGCCCTTCAATAGCGTCCCGCTAAGACTCACAATTCTCTTGATATATGACACAAACAAAGTTGTATTTGTAACAGTAATCATACAGAAAAATTTCCTGATTTATTATCCGAGATAGTTTTATTCCCTATTTTCTGCNNCGCACGTCTGTAACTGCATAATATTATGTGACTTATATAGCTATTATGATTCCGATATTTCGAGAATCGATCTATCTCTATATAGCTTTCCAACTTCCGCTCCGAAGGTGAAGACGATCGCTACATAATACGACCAAAGAGCAATAGCGACAAAGAAGGAATAAGCGCCATAGACGGCGCCGAGATTGGAGATTTTATCGAGGTAGAATATAAAGATATATTTCATTGCTTCTATCAAGCCGGTTGTCACAAGAGTGGATAGTATTGAAACGCGCCAGGGAACCTGACGGTGGGGAAGTGAATGAAATAAATAGAGAAAAAGCAGGATCGAGAAGACTATAGGAATAAGATAACTCATGGTGCTATGAATGAATGCCGATAAGAAACCGGGAAGATAATCATTGCTTACTTTTTGTAAGCCTGCAATTGCCGGACTAATGAGAATAGTTAGAAGCAAAAAAAGCGAGATCACAAAGATCATACCAATATCCTTAATCTTCAAAATCGCCATATTATGATGAGTCGGGTACTTAAAGATCGCATTAACTGTCGATCTTAATGAGGAGAACAGGGCACTGCCAAGCCATAATAAAACAATAAGAGCAATGATGCCCGGAATATATGAGGCATTGGTCACATAAGCAAATTGGTTCTGCACCCAGTCTCTGAGCGCAGGTCCGTAACTCTCTAACGGAAGGCTTGCCTGGATATATTCCAGTACTGCATGTTTGGCACTATCATTATTTTGAAGAATGATAGAAAAAATCTGAAAGAGAATCAATGAAAGCGGAATGATACACAGAAGGACATTGAATGCAATACCTGAAGCAAAAATAAAGCAATGATCGGCGTCCATGCCGTTCCATAAGCCTTTGATATAATACCTGACGCTTTCTTTGAATGTTCGGATCGGGTGCAAAATAGTATGATGGTTTAATGGAGTTGGTGACTAACGAACATTCCTGTAATTGGGTTTTACCATTTTGCAACATTATTTTTTAAGTATTTCAAACTTTTGGCGCATAAATTGCAATATTCGTATTTTTGTTATCTTTTATTATTATGCAAACTACAACAGGCAGAGATGTTCATTACGTTAAGAAATTACTTGAAAATGGCGAACTGACTGCGATCCCGACAGAAACAGTATACGGTTTGGCTGCAAATGCGCTCGATGCACGAGCCGTTGCAAATATTTTCGATGTAAAGAGCCGACCACGTTTCGATCCATTGATAGTCCATGTCAAGTCGGTCGAAGCAATAAATGAGTATGTGGTAGAAATCCCTCTGTGGGCAAAGAAACTTGCAGCGAAGTTTATGCCGGGACCGCTGACGGTCATCTTAGAAAAAAATAACTCTATTCCCGATATTGTAACGGCAGGATTAAACACTGTTGGTATTCGCATTCCTGATCATCCGCTGACGCTTGAACTTCTCACATTACTGGATTTCCCGCTTGCCGCGCCCAGCGCAAACCCATTCGGTTACGTCAGCCCAACGATTGCACAACATGTCTATGACCAGCTTTCCCAAAAAATACCTTACATTTTAGATGGCGGACAATGTCGAGTCGGTATCGAATCGACGATCGTCGGAGAAAATGAAAGTCGTTTCCCCGTTATTCTTCGGTTAGGGGGAACGAGTGTGGAAGATATTTGGAGCGTGATCGGGGAATGCGAAGTTGAAACGCATTCGACCTCCGATCCGATGAATCCTGGCAGGCTCGAACATCATTATGCACCGAGGCATCCGCTCTTTTTTGGTCACGTCGATCTCTCACAATATGCACCGCATGAGGTCGGGATAATATCCTTTCAGACCGAATATCCGGGAATATCAAAAGAGCATCAGCATATTCTTTCGCCATCCGGCGATCTGCATGAAGCAGCGCAAAAAATATTTTCTGCCATGCGTACATTAGATGGAATGGATATAAAAATTATTTATGCTGAGCATTTTCCTGAGATTGGATTGGGAAGGGCTATCAACGATCGATTAAGTAGGGCTTCCGCCTGAACCGTGATCCTTATAGATGTCGTCACGATGCGGACTTTAATCCTGTATAACAATCTGTAATATTAAATCGTAAACAAAACCCGAACGCTCTTTGCTCATTGAAATCTTTTAAGCGATAGCGATCATGAAAGCCTAAAGCCAATGCTGCAATGATATTCCTTTGACTTTTTTCCCCCCTTCGGTGTTCAACAGCCTTCAAAAAAACATATACTATCATTATTAATATTATTCATGACGACGAAAACCCCAATTACTATTGCTCGCGGTGATGGCATCGGACCTGAGATCATGCAAGCGACACTCGATATTATTCTCGCCGCAGGCGCGCAACTTGATATCGATGAGATCGAGATCGGAGAGAAGCTCTACTTAAAAGGTAACAGTTCCGGGATCGAACCGAGCGCATGGGACTCTTTACGACGCACAAAAATTTTCCTGAAAGCTCCGATCACCACACCCCAAGGCGGCGGGTATAAGAGTTTGAATGTGACAGCCCGCAAAGTACTTGGGCTTTATGCCAACGTTCGGCCATGTGTAAGTTATCATCCTTATGTAGCAACAAAGCATCCTGTGATGGATCTTGTCATCGTTCGCGAGAATGAAGAGGATCTTTATGCGGGGATCGAGCATCGCCAGACGAATCAGGTTTATCAGGCGTTAAAAATAATTTCGCGTCCGGGTTCTGAAAAGATCATTCGCTATGCTTTTGAATATGCCCGTACTAACGGCCGCAAAAAAGTGACGTGCTTCATGAAAGATAATATCATGAAACTCACAGACGGGTTATTTCATAAAGTCTTTGATGAGATCAGAGCGGAGTATCCGAATATCGAATCCGATCACTGGATCGTCGA
>PLXB01000191.1 GCA_003151215.1 Ignavibacteriota bacterium | reverse complement strand
TAAACGAGCCTTTTTCGTGGCCGAATAATTCGCTTTCGATCAAATCGCGCGGAATCGCTGCGCAATTAACTTCGACGAAAGGCATTTGCGAACGCTTGGATCCCGAGTGAATACCTCGCGCTACAAGTTCTTTGCCTGTGCCGTTCTCGCCGGTGATGAGGACACGCGCTTCAGTCGGCGCAACGCGCTCAATCATGGCGCGGATATTCCGCATCGCAGGCGAAGCGCCAAGCATCGTCTCCTTGCCCTGAAGCTTTTCGCGCATGATCTTGACCTGTGTTTCGAGCTGCTTTTTCTGTGTTGCGTTTCGAACGACAAGTAAAAGTTTTTCACGGTCAGGTGGTTTTTCGAGAAAATCAAAAGCGCCGAGTTTTGTTGCTTCGACTGCTGTTTCGATCGTGCCATGACCGCTGATCATAATGACGGGCACATCCTGTCGGATCTGCCGAATTTTTTGGAGAGTTTCGATGCCATCCATGCCCGGCATTTTTACATCGAGCAATATACAATCGACAGGAGTGCCTTCGGATATGAGCTTTACTCCTTCAGTGCCGGATTCTGCCGTGGTGACAGTATGCTTTTCATACTCGAAGATCATCGCAAGCGTATCGCGTATTCCTGCTTCGTCATCTATGATTAATATCTGGGACATATCGGGTAGTCATTAGTTATTAGTCGGTAGCAAAAAGACGATCTGCTAACGATTAAAGACTATTAACTAACGACTACTTCTTGTGTTTAGTTTTGTAGACAGTTGTAATTCTGTGAAATTCACTCATTCTTACGGAACGCAATCATTTTTCTCCAGCTTTTACCTATTGAATAATTAATCTTGCAGAGAAAGTGCTGAGCAAATATTTTCTATTTATCTCTATTATCGTAACCTATTGGCTATTGCCTGAGGCAAATTGCTTTGCACAAGATTCAAGTAATCCTATCGACATCTCATCCATAAATAAATTTCAGGATTTTTATTTTCTTAATATTGGCGGCGATATCAGATCGGATACAGCCCACGCAGATTTTGTTGTCAGTTTCGGGATGGATAGAAGATCCGATTTTTTCCTTTATGGAATAGAAACGCTGCTTGAATATGCAGAGAACGGAGACCCCTGGAGCAATAAATTTGTCGCAGAATTAGCGCCGATGGTTGGAATTAATATTTCATCTTCCCGCGTCTTTCTTCAATGCAAAGCAGGTATAGGTCTTTTGGTATTTAATCAACATGGCGGGAAAGCAGGGGACAGTGGGGGCGCATTATTCAGCACAATTTACGCACCATATCCTGCAAGTACCAAATTTGGTATTTCACTGCCTCTTGAAATGCGCATTTTATTCAGGCCCGGAATAAATCCGGCGATCGGACTGACAATCTTCGGAGCATTTAATAAAATTATTCCATTAGGAGGAATCGGATTGACATTAGCATTTATCAACTAAAAGGAGCCTAAACTTTTCCTTATCGCTGATACGGCGAAGCAATATATCTTTCTGCATCGGCATGGGCATTACTTACATCTGTCATTTTCATTACACGGTTGTACATCATGAGCGCATTTTTTCTGTCACCTCGCGCATCATATGCTTCGCCCATTAATAATTCCGATTTTGCGATCCACCATGTCACCTCTGTCGGCGTGAGTTTGTAACTGATCAGGTTACAGTTATATAAATAATAAAGGGCTGAATCGAGATTGCCGGTGTGATTTACAAGATATGCCTCTCCGATAAAATACATTGCTTCTCGCGCCTGCTTGATAGTATAACCCTCTCTCCGCTCCTGCGATCGGTAGAGCATGACCCGGTACGTAGAATCATATTGTTGTACTAAGTTCAGGCTTACCTGGCAGAAACCGAGATAATGCAGGAATGCAGAGTTATTCGGATATTTGGCGGCAAGAATTTTTGCGAAATCGTAGGAATGATTAAAGTTTCTTTCGTAAATATAATTGATCTTCATGAGTTCGTACATCGCTTCGGTTTGGGAATACGTAGCGTTTTTTGCTGCGAATTCGAGCATCTCAAGACCGACGCGCTTATTGCCGGTTGCGAAAAAAGAAATGACGGAAGAAAGTCCGGGATTATCTTCTTTCACTGCTTCAACATAATAATTATATAAGCCGCGTCCAAAAATAATATCGCCGTTGGAGGGCAATTTTTCTTCGAGCTTACCGAGATACTTCACGCCTTCTTTCGCATCGCCGAGCAACAAGCCGACTGCATCCTGCCAATTCGGTCGTATTGCAAAAATTCTTGCCCGCATTCCAAGCGATGCTCCTTTATAAAAAAGTCCTGCAAGATCATACTCATTTGTATCAAGGAGTTTATCAGCCCGTTCGATGCAAAGATTAAGCTGCTCGCGGTAAGCTTCATCGTAACCGGTGTTATCGGTATTGGTAACAGCACGCCAGAAGTTGACCATTGCCTTATAGAAATAGCCGGATGGATGGGCAGGGTTTATTGCAATAACGGAATCGAATGTGCGGTCGGCAAGTTCATAATCCATATTATACGTTAACTCGATACCGCGGTGGATCTTTGCATCAATGTCGCCGCCCTGCAATATCCATTGCGCATTACTATCTCTGTGCCAAAGCAAGAGAACGACGAGTAAAACGATCGGTACAATACTTTTTTTTACCATGAGCATAGCTCTTAACGGTACTCTACGCAAAAGGCGTTCCAAAGTTTAAGAATATTTGCAATACCGGGAGAAAATGCAGATCGGGCACGTTACCACAACGAAAAATAGTTTGATTACTTTCTAATTAATATGAAGTGAAGATGAATAAATATGTTTTACTTTTGCTTTGCACTTTTGCGTTCCTGACCGGATGCTCAAAAAAAGATACTGCCGCAGAAAATAAATATCCGACGGTCTTTAAACAAAATGCCATTGAACTTCTTCTGCATACAAAAACTCTTGCCGACGGAAAAGTTGTTTTTCAATTAGAGAAAAATATTTTTCTTTCCAATTCACAAAAGCAGCATATGATCATCTCGGCAGATACCCTGCCAGATCTCGGTTCCGAAACGATTAATACGGAAGATGAGGATGAGAACCAGGTCTCTCAGACGGTGAAAAAACAATATGATGTGTTATTTAAAGTCGATTCGTTAAGATACTAAAATGAAAAAAAGCAAAACCATCGTTCTGACGCTTCTCTCTGCGATCGCTCTCGGCTCCTGCGGAGAAAAAGAGCATCAGCCCAGTCCTTACGATGAATATAGCTGGGCAGGGACGAATCGCGATACCGGTATGTCTTACACGCATTATGAGAACGGCTTCCTGCGGTATTATCTCATAAGCCG
>PLXB01000313.1 GCA_003151215.1 Ignavibacteriota bacterium | reverse complement strand
TTCTTGGCGGTGCAGGATTTGGAATCAATGAAGTAACGTATTACGATCGTCATGTCGATACGGAAGATGCGCATATTGATGCCGATATCAGTCCTGTTATCGTGCGTATCGGAGGATATATCGATTCTGTCAGGTTCGTTGATAATCAGCGTGTCAGCAAAGGTGATACGCTTGTTATTCTCGACGGAAGAGATTACCGGGTGAAACTTGAACAGGCAGAAGCCGGACTGACTTCTTCGAATTCTTCGGTGAATGTCGGCGAAGCGAATATTATGACGGCAGAAGCAAATATTGCGGCAGNNGCAAAGGCAACCCTTGCACAAGCTTCTGGTAGTTCAGAAAGAAATGCAGCAGAAGCACAGCTTACGACGATGAAAGCGCGTTTGAGAGTTGCGCAGAAACAAGCCGATGCGTTGCGCGAGCAATTAAAATCATCTTTTTCCTCTATCGATGTAAAAAAAGCAGATATTGACTATGCAAAACTGCAGTTATCTTATACCGTCATCACAGCTCCTGTTTCCGGAATTGTTTCCAAGCGCGTTATTCAGCCGGGAGAATATGTGCAATCGGGGCAATCGCTTTTTTCTATTGTCAACGATACCAGTATTTATGTAACAGCAAATTTCAAAGAGACACAAATTCAGCGAATGAGGCAGGGGCAGCGCGTCGATCTGAAAGTCGATGCGTATCCCGATGCTGAGTTCGAAGGTGAAGTTGGTAGTTTCTCCCCTGCCACGGGGTCCACTTGGTCACTCCTTCCTGCCGATAATGCGACCGGAAACTTCGTCAAAGTCATTCAGCGGGTTCCGGTAAAGATCAATATTGCCGGAAGCTCTGCCGAAAAGAGAATGCTCAAACCCGGAATGAATGTGAAGGCGATCGTTAATCTCGATCACTAAGAAAGGCTATGGCTGAGCGCGGCGCAATGAAATGGATCATCACCCTCACGGTGATCACTGCTGCAACGCTTGAACTTGTCGATGTAACGATTGTCAACGTTTCGCTGCCGCAGATCATGGGAAATCTTGGCGCAACGCTTGAAGATATCGGATGGCTCGTTACAAGCTATGCTGTTGCCAATGTGATCATACTTCCGATGTCGGGCTGGCTGGGAATGCGTTTCGGAAGAAAAAGATATTTTATTGCTTCCATAATAATATTTACTATTGCCTCATTCTTTTGCGGCACGGCCACGTCGCTATCAGAACTCATTATTTACAGGGTAATTCAAGGACTTGCAGGCGGTGGATTACTTTCAACGTGTCAAGCAATTCTATTAGAAACCTGGCCGCGCGAAGAGATCGGCATGGCAACGGCTCTTTTTGGCTTGGGAGCAATTGTCGGACCGACTCTCGGTCCTACGATCGGCGGCTACATCACGGATCATTTTTCCTGGCCATGGATATTTTATGTTAATATTCCGGTCGGAATTGTAGCAGCAGTTGCAGCAATATTATTTGTTAAAGAGTATCGCCATGCTTTAAAAATACCTGTCGATTGGATAGGAATAATTCTTCTCATTGCAACGGTAGGATGTTTGCAGATCTTTCTTGAGAAAGGAAACAGCGAAGATTGGTTTTCAACAACGTATATTGCCGTTCTTGCATTTGTTGTACTAATAGCCGGTATTCTTTTTGTTTGGCGTGAATTAAGCACTGAATATCCGGTCGTCAATTTTAAGATTCTCAGGCATCGAAGTTTTTCTCTTGGCATCGTTACTTCCTTCTTATTCGGTTTCGGACTTCTGACTTCCTTCTTCGTTCTTCCGATTTTCTGTCAGAATCTTCTCGGTTTCAGCGCACAGCAAACCGGCGTGATGATTATGTGGGGTGGGATCGCAACAATTATCCTGCTTCCTTTTGTAGGGATGGCTTTAAGAAGAGGAGTACCTGCACAACTCATCTGCCTTGCCGGCATGATTTTGTTTCTGATCTTCACGCAAATGTTATCGGGCTTCACGCTTTCTGCAGGGATCGACGATTTCCTTCTGCCTACTCTCATCCGAGGTATTGGTCTTAGTTTACTTTTTGTACCGATTACCATGTTAGCATTGCAAGACGTTCCTCCAGAAGAGATGGGGCAGGCAACAGGACTGAATAATATGATGCGCCAGCTTGGCGGCTCGCTTGGCATTGCTATCATTACGACAATAATCTCTTCAAGACTTTCACTTCACCGGGCGCATTTAGTCGAATATATTTCCCCGTACTCCCCACACTTCAATGAACGGTTTAATTCTGCTGTTCAATCATTGATAGCAAAAGGTTATAGCTTCACACGAGCGAAGCAACTTGCTCTGCAATCGATCAACGGTCTGGTCATGAAGCAGACACTTCTACTTACATATACTGACGCTTTCTGGATCGGCGGGATTATTTTTATGGTTGCGATCCCATTTATTTTTATGCAGCGTTTTAAGCGCAGACCGAAAGCGATTGCCGAATCGCATTAATGAAGGATTTCAAGTAGTTTAGCGTTCTCCTACTTTCAAATCTTGAATGTATAAATGAGAAGCATAAGCAATAGCGAATCTCTTTTCCAAAGAGCAAAGAAATCTATTCCCGGCGGGGTAAATTCTCCAGTGCGTGCCTTCAGGGGAGTTGGCGGCACACCACTCTTTATGGAACGTGCTCAAGGCGCATACATTTTGGACGCCGATGGAAATAAATATATCGATTATGTTGGTTCATGGGGTCCGTTTATATTAGGGCATTCTCATCCTGCAGTTATTCAAGCAATAGTTAAGCAGTCAGAAAAAGCGACAAGTTTTGGCGCGCCGACAGAACTTGAGGTAGAACTTGCAGAACTTGTTACCAAGCTTGTACCGAGTATTGAAATGGTGCGAATGGTGAATTCCGGAACCGAAGCAACAATGTCAGCAATTCGTCTGGCTCGCGCTTATACAAATCGCGAAAAGATCATCAAATTTGAAGGATGCTATCACGGGCATGGAGATTCCTTTCTTATTAAAGCTGGAAGCGGAGTTATGACTCTCGGCGCACCTGATTCTCCCGGTGTCACGAAGGGAACTGCGATGGATACTCTCAATGCCAGATATAATGATATGGAAAGCGTTAAGAAATTGATAGAAGCGAATCCCAATCAGATTGCCTGCGTCATTGTCGAACCTATCGGCGGGAACATGGGAGTTGTGCCGCCCAAAGGAAGTTTTCTGAAAGATCTTCGTGAACTTTGTACAAAAGAAAAAATAGTTCTCATTTTTGATGAAGTAATGACAGGTTTCCGGGTCGCTCTCGGAGGAGCGCAATCGATATATAATATTAAGCCTGATCTAACGACATTGGGCAAGATCATTGGTGGCGGTCTGCCTGTCGGTGCTTATGGCGGCAAGCGTGAGATTATGGAAATGGTTGCTCCGTTAGGACCGGTTTATCAAGCCGGAACCCTTAGCGGAAATCCTCTTGCAATGGCAGCGGGGATTACAACATTAAAAATTCTCCGTGACGAAAATCCGTATCTGGCGCTCGAAAAGAAAGCAGTTTATCTTGCTGATTCGTTTGCAAAAAATATCAAGGAATCCGGCATCAAAGCAACTCAAACGAGAGTCGGCTCGATGATGTGTCTATTCTTCACCGATAAAGAGGTAACCGATTTTCATTCTGCAGTTACATCTAACAAAGAACAGTATGCAAAGTACTTTCACTCAATGCTTGGTAGCGGCATTTATCTTGCACCTTCGCAATTTGAAGCGATGTTTTTGAGCGCTGCGCATAATGATGATGATATTGAAAATACAATAGTAGCTAATCGGAATTCGCTTCAGAATTTGTAGCTCGGAAGTATGAATTTCCGTCTTCCTGAATCAAAGCACTAATTTCTTCGTAAATTTGTAGAGTAATTGGAAGCCACTATCTGTGCGGCTTTCACAAGAGGGTACCCTCACGGTGGTTTGACCGGAGGGCGACAACGCAAAAAAGAACCTACAATTAATCCTATGGGCGCTTGACGCTAATTCGTGTCAATTACAGGCCTCACCGCTGCAAAGCGGAACTCCGAGATGCTTCGCCGACCCCTCCTTTAAAAAGAGGGTTCCGCTTAGATGAGGGACAGTGGAAGTAAACGATATCGAAGGCAGGCACCCGCGTGTATCTGGAAATACACGGTTCTTTTTAGCCTTTGTCTTGATGGGGGAATCCTATCAGGCGAGCGCGATTCGGACGTATTCCGCTGATCCAAAGTGCTTTAGCACTCCAGCATCGGCATCATGGAAGGGTTTGGATCAGCCGCAGTCCTTCTAAAGACTGCCACTTTGGTACCCCCTTTTGAAAAGCCGCACTTTTTTCTTTCAGTGCTTAGTGCCAAGCATAAAGTGCTTAGTTCTGAATGAAAGGAAACTTCATAACTAAGCACTATCAAATGTCTCGAGCATTTCGTTTAGGTATTACCGGAAAGATCGGAAGCGGAAAGTCAACACTTTCCGAAGTTGCCCGCCGCAACGGCATTCGTGTCCTCGAAGCCGACATTATTGCCAAAGAAGTAATGACTACAGATACGGATGTCCGAAAGAAAATAGAGACACTCTTTGGTNNCTTTGGTCCGGATGCATACAAGAATGGTACTCTTAACCGTACGTATCTCGCTTCCAAAATCTTTAGCGACGAGACGATTCGTATCAAATTAGAAGAGATTGTTCATCCGGTTACTCTCGAAGTTTTCGAAGAAGAATTTCGCAAAGCGAATCAGGGTGAGATCATTGCTCTCGAATCTGCTCTTTTATTTCAAACAGGTTTGGACGAATTATTCGATGCTGTAATCCTGATCGAAGCAAAGGATGACGATGTCATATCACGGGAGGAAGCCTCGGGGAAATTCAGTCGGGAAGATACCCTTAACCGTCTTGATCAGCAACATTACCAAGATGATTGGAAAGAAGATGCTGATTTTGTTATCCAAAATACTGAAAGTCAAGTTGTGTTTACTCAGCGCTGTGAAGCGCTTATTGCATTAATAAAGGTCGTCTCTGTCCAAGAACTCCCGGAAAAGTCTTTACGATCATTAGACTAACCTACATATCTGTAAAGGGTTACGCCTATTATCCACATTTAACAGAAAGTTAACACAAACATAACAATTTCTTCATATATTTGTAATACGTCCCTCGTGGGCGTGAGTCAGTATTCTCTTTTTTTACAATTATATTGGAGGTAACTCTTATGTCACGTTTTTTCATGAAGTTCATGGTTTCTGTATTTCTCATTGTTGGATTTGCTACTGCTACATTAGCACAGGACGATGCCAATATGGCGCGTCCTAATACGAAAGCGGGATCTGCTGCATGGATATTCTCATTTGGCGGCCTTTCGACACTGGGCTTGAATTCGCTGGCAATTGGTAATAACTTTGGAGGAGTGGCTGCTGCGGGTTTGAAATATTATTTATCTGACGATATGGCATTGCGGGCGCTGCTGGGATTTTCAACTGGAAGCTCCGGTGCTGATACCATCGGACCAAATTATCATAATTCTGCTACTGCTGTAGGAATTGCAGTTGGTATTGAAATGCATACCCATGCTGTTTATTCTACGTCGCCATACTTTGGAGCGCAAATTAGTTTCGGTACCGGCAGCAATGATCAAACGATCAACAAGAGTGTTGATAATCAATTTACTGAAGTAAAGACAAGCGGTACCTCCTTCGGTATAGGAGTCCTTGCCGGCTTTGATTGGTATTTCACAAAAGGAATTGCGGTTGGCGGAGAATATATGCTCGGATTTTCTACCGGCTCAGGAAGCACAACGAAGACGCTGACGTCTACAGGTGCTTCTACAACAACAGATAATCCATCAACAACAAATATTGGTATCGGCAGCGGGAACGTACATCTCGTTGTTCATTTCTAAAACCAGGTACTGCAACTTTCTAAATGTATGCCCCTCAGAGCAAATGCTCCGAGGGGCATTCGTTTTCTAATAAATTTGTTACAGGCACGTGATCGAAACAGATATCCTCGTTCTCGGCTCAGGCTCGGCAGGCCTTTTTTTTGCATTGGATTGCGTGAAGCGTTCAAAGCTGAAAATTCTTATCATCACAAAAAAAGAACGCTCCGAATCAAACACTAATTATGCTCAGGGCGGAATTCTCAGTGTTATGCATGCACATGATAGCTATAAGGCGCATATCCATGATACCCTCATAGCCGGAGCCGGACTATGCCACGTAGAGGCAGTCAAAATTCTTGTCGAAGAAGGTCCCGAGCGTATTCGCGACCTCATGGGTCTTGGAGCTCAATTCACTCGCGATAAATCCGGAGAACTTCATTTGGGAAAGGAAGGCGGACACTCGGCTCATCGTATCGTTCATACTCGCGATTTGACCGGAAAGGAAATCGAAAGATCGCTTCTTGAGGCGATCGCAAAAAATCCGCAGATTACGCTCCTTGAAGATCATTATGCCGTCGAACTACTGACCGACCATCAGCGCACCGATCGTAAGCGAAAGAAGAAAGATCCCATTACTTGTTATGGTGCATATATTTTACATGAAGAAAGCGGGAAAGTGGAGATCGTTCGCGCTCATAAAGCTGTCATGCTTGCTACAGGAGGAGCAGGGCAAGTGTATTTGCATACAACAAATCCTCTTATTGCAACGGGTGACGGAGTAGGGATGGGGTATCGCGCCGGCGCGAAGGTTGCGAATTTGGAATTTATTCAGTTTCATCCGACAACTCTCTATGCCGAAGGAGCAAAATCATTTCTTAT
>PLXB01000338.1 GCA_003151215.1 Ignavibacteriota bacterium | reverse complement strand
TCTTTTTTATGTAAAGTGTTGATAAGCTCGATCTCTCCAAACTCGTTTCGGGCACGTATTACATCAGGTTTTCTTCGGCGAATTCGGTGGTGACGAAGATGGTAGTGTGGGACTGAAAAGGAGGGATTTTATTTAAACCTTCTTTGGTTTTTTACGTCTCTCAAGGGGTTGTTTTTTTGTCACATAAAATTCAGATTCACCATGAAAAAAACACTTTTATCTTCAATAGTTTTTATTGCCGCTGCAATAATAGGTTGCAAAGGACCGGATGGTCCTGCAGGTCCGGCAGGACCTGTATTGACAGGTACATTGACCGGGTATGTCCAACTCATTCAATCGGATGGAACGCCGCCCAAAAATCAAAGCGGCGTGAATGTTGCTCTGACCGGAACAAGTATCTCGACGACAACGGATTCCACAGGGAAATGGACGATCTCCAATTTACAAACCGGCACATACGTTATCGACTATACGAAAACCGGTTATGGCGAATCAAGAACCACAGGACGCCAATTCACCGGGGGAGGAGTGAGTACTGCCGGAACAATCGTGTTAAGCCAGCCTCCGAATTTCACCGTTTCATTCGATCCGAGCAAGACGGTAACGGACAGCAATTCGATCAATTTTGCATTAGTAACAAATGGAGTTGCTCAATTGCAGGAATGCAAAGTACTGATCGTGTTGGGATATAATAGTGATCTATCTGCTTCAGACCCGACGAAATACCTCGCTGCCAGCATATGGGATTTTACTGCCGATAAAGCGACTCATGGTGCGATAATCTATAAATCTGATCTGGAAGTTGCGGGTTTTACGAGCGGTTCGACCATCAATGCGATCGCATACGGATTGAACTATGGCTTTTCGAATTTTTTCAGCAGCTATTATGATCCTGCAACAAATAAGACCGTTTATACTGCACTGGGTTCTCCTTCGCAGATTATCCAGGTGAAAGTTCCGTAACCTCTCTATAACAAAGTATATTATTTATTTGAAACTATTCGATTCCTGGATTATGATTTCGCTTCTTAAGACGAAATTGTATAGCAATGACGATCAGGAAAGTGAAAGCCCCGATTCCTGAAAGTATTTCGCCATAAATTTCTGCTTGAGATACATGAAGATAGTAGAAATAAGTATGATGCCCTGCAGGTAATGTCATCGTTGTTTTTCCGGTTGAATCAGGGACGGTAACCATCTCTTTTCCCGATTCATTTTCAAGTTTCCACTCTTCCCAGTAAAATTGGTGAAGAGTGACCGTTCGAGTAGTATCCAGCGAAGAGATGATGCGGTACCGGAAGGGATCAATTCTATCGGTAGTAATGCCATCGGCAGATCCCATGATAAACTGCGAAGAGTCGAAATCGAACCATTCCGGTCTCAAGGGCACATATTTATCGGAAGCTTTGGGAAGGGTTTTTACACTATATGGTATATATTCCCGGACATCCCGATGCCGGGCAAAAGATGCAGGCCGTGCCGGATTAAAAAACTGCAGTGCCATGACTGCTATGATCGCTACGATCGAGATGAAGAAAATAAATAATGAAAGACGAGGGAATGATTTTTCTGAGATGAAGAGTGCAATAACTGCCGGAATCATGAACGTTAGAAGAATATTCCATCTCCAGTAAAATTGCAGCAACGAAAAAGGGAAGATCGTCGAATGGAGATAGTATCCAAAATACGGGATTTGTACGATAATTGCAAAGAGAAATAAAAACGAAAAAGTCATAGCAAGCTGTTTGGAAGCAGGGGCAGCAACGAATTTTTTGTAACGAAGAAGAAAAATAAAAAGCAATGTGCCCGAGATCAAGGATATAATAGTTGTTATTCTTAAATCTAAAAAGACAACACTGATAAGATAACTAACCTGTGCCTTTCCTGCAGCAAATCCCGGTGAAAGATCAAATAGTCGCTCGAAATGAGCCTGAGGACGTAAAAAAACCATCGGAAGAATATAGATTCCGGATAAGGCGATCGAGCCCATGACTCCGACGATTAACGAAAGCAAATTTTTTACATTCTCTTTCCGTAATCGGAGAAGGCAATAGATCGCTCCGGCTGTCGAAGCAACTGCTGCCGTTGGTATATTGCTCAGTATTGCCCCGGTGAAGCCGATCGTAAAAATAATATACGCCTTTATTGAATTCCGGGTTGATGTACTGAAGGCAATCTCTATTGCCTTAAAAATAAGGGGTAAAAAAATCATGGCAAATTGCTCGCTCATCGAATTTCGTGAAAAAATATCCAGAATTCGATATGCGCCAAAACCATATAAAAATGATCCGAGAAGTGCGGCTTCTTGAGAAATTCCTATTTCTTTCAAATAGCTTTTCATGGTCATCACTGAAACGACGCTGCCCAAAAGTGAAATAAAATAGAATAATACTTCCGGCGAAGCAGATGGCACGATAAGCGAAGTTAACGATGCGATCCAAAAAGGGAGAGGCGGATAAAAGTAAAAAGCAGCAGACCCATATCCCGAAAATGATTCGGGCATCCATCTCGGATACAAATTTCCCTCCCGGAAGAGCCTGGTAAATTGATCAAGCCAATTTAAGTGGATCCAACTGTCATCACCATTTACCGGAAGGATAAACATGAGGATTATAGTACCGAGGACGACTAAAGCTAATGCATAAAATATTAAATGGTAACTTTTTCCTGTATTGAAAGAAATTCTACCGGTGAAGTACATAGGGAAAGCAAAAGTATTAATAAAGTAATAGATCGCAGATACAAAAATAGGTAACTAAATTACAGCCAAGCCATTTTTTGGTTTTAATTATAATTGTATGTATTCGGATTTTGAAAGTTTAAAAAACTTAATTCCAAAATAAAAGGAGTTCTTTCCCGTAAATTTGTATTTTCACTTCCATTTACAATTGTTACGACTTGCTGTTTTTGCATCAGGGCATGGCTCGAACTTGGAGGCTGTTTATCGTAGTATCACAAGTAATTCACTGCGCGGCGTCGATCTTGCTTTAATTATATCGAATAATTCAGCATCGGGGGCATTAGCATTTGCGAAANNACATCTTTCACTCGTTAAATGCGGAAATGATACAAACAAATTCGAGACAGAAATGCTTAATGTCTTGCGCGATGCAAGAATAGATATTATTGCTTTGGCAGGATATATGAAAAAACTTCCTGATCGAGTGCTTAGTGCATATAAAGGAAGAATTATAAATGTTCATCCTGCACTGCTCCCGGCCTTCGGAGGAAAGGGGATGTACGGACTAAATGTACATCGTGCCGTGATTGAATCGGGGAATAGAGTTTCGGGGGCAACGGTACATATGGTCGAAGGAGAGTATGATTCCGGTGAAATTATTTTGCAGGAAAGATGTCCGGTATTTAAAGAAGATACGCAGGAATCTCTTGCTGATCGGATTAAAATTATTGAACATAAAATTTTGCCAAAGGCAATTCAAATAATAGTTGATAAAATAACGAAGTATTGATGATAGAAAATATTCAAATAAAAACTGCATTGTTAAGCGTTTCGGATAAAAGCGAATTGCATACTTTGGCTGGGGCACTTGCTGAAAAAGGGGTAGAATTATACTCTACGGGCGGCACTGAAAAATTCCTTCGCGATAATGGCTTCGTTGTAAAAAGTGTCAGTGAACTGACGAATTTTCCGGAGATGATGGATGGAAGAGTAAAAACGTTGCATCCGATGGTTCATGGCGGATTGCTCTTTCGCAGAGATATTCCTGAGCATGCAGCACAGGCAAAAGAACATAGCATTCAGGCTCTTGATCTGCTCGTAGTAAATCTTTATCCATTCGAATCAACTTTATTGAAAGAAGGATCTACTCACGAAGAGATTATTGAGAATATTGATATTGGCGGTCCTGCAATGCTGCGAAGTGCCGGGAAAAATTACGAAGGGGTAGCGCTTCTTACCAGTCCTTCGCAATATGAAGATTTTATAAGAGAACTAAATCGAAATAAAGGTGCCATCTCTTATTATACTCGCCTCGCTCTTGCCGGTGAGGCATTCGAACATGTTGCGCACTATGATAGGGTTATTGCCGATTATTTTAACGGCAATAAAAAAATCCGGCTTCGTTATGGAGAGAATCCGCATCAAAGTGCAACGGTAAGCGGGATATCTCTAGATAAGCTCTATCATCAACTTTGGGGTAAAGAGCTTTCTTATAATAATTATCTTGATTCTTCGGCATCACTTTTTCTGATCGGTGAATTTTTAGATTCCGATAAAGCCGTCGTCGGAATTATTAAGCATACAAATCCCTGCGGAATTGCAGAAGGTAAAAATATACTGGATGCTTTTGAGCAGGCATTTTCTACCGATACAGAAAGCCCGTTCGGCGGCATCATCATTATGAATCAGGAGTGTTCCGAAAGCCTTGCTCTCAGAGTCAATGAATTCTTTAGCGAAGTAATTCTTGCCCCATCATATCACGAAAAAGCACTGGAAATTTTGAAAAAGAAAAAAGATCGCCGATTGTTGTCCTATGATATTGCAGAGCTTAGAAAACAAATTGCACAAGGTAAAGATATACGTTCGATCGTCGGTGGTTTGTTAGAACAAGAAAGCGATAATCAGCTTTTCCGCAATGCGGAAATGAAGTCAGTTACAAAACGTGCGACTTCAGAAGAAGAACGAGAGGGTTTGCTTTTTGCATGGAAAATTTGTAAGCACGTAAAGAGTAATGCTATTGTTTATGTAAAGTCGGATGGTGGCTTTGCTCGAACAATAGGCATAGGTTGCGGGCAAACTTCTCGTGTTGCATCAAGCCGTCTTGCAATTTCAAATGCGAAGCGCTTCGGACATTCTCTCGCAGGATCACTTGTTGCCAGCGATGCATTTTTTCCGTTTGCCGATGGACTGATCGAAGCTGCCGATGCCGGTGCTATTGCCGTCATTGAACCGGGCGGGTCCGTCCGTGATGAAGAAGTAATTCGTACTGCCGAAGAAAGAAATATTTCTCTTTTGATGACAGGCATGCGGCATTTCAAGCATTAATTTCGTATTTTTGTACTTCAGTTGTTTGAATAGACTCTCTCTGCACTATACATGTTAAATCTTTTTAGCGCCGATATTGCCATTGACCTTGGAACTGCCAATACACTGATCTATATGAAAGGCAAAGGCATCGTTCTGAACGAGCCTTCCATCGTTGCCTATGATACGACCACAAAAAAGCTTATTGCCATCGGCCGTGAAGCACAGGCAATGCTTGGGAGAACGCATCGAGATATTCAGACTATTCGTCCGATGAAAGACGGTGTGATCGCCGATTTTGAAATTGCGGAAGGAATGCTGCGCCAGCTTATTCGTAAAGTCCATCCTTCATGGCTTCCATCGCGCAGAATTATCATCAGTGTTCCGAGCGGAATTACAGAAGTAGAAAAACGGGCTGTTCGTGATTCTGCAGAACATGCCGGAGCGAAAGAAGTACATCTCATCTCCGAACCGATGGCTGCCGCAATAGGTATAGGACTTGATGTCGATGCTCCGGTCGGAAATATCATCATAGATATTGGCGGAGGTACAACGGA
The DNA here is from genome assembly GCA_003151215.1 of Ignavibacteriota bacterium. The sequence goes on along the minus strand of PLXB01000338.1, from coordinate 168 downwards.
GATCGCTGTTATTGCTCTGAGTGGAATTGTTAATCAGGAATCTTTGCGTACGGCAGGGGACGAGCTTTCAGAAGCAGTGATGCTTTTTTTCAAAAAGAATTACAATATGTTGATCGGCGAGCGTACGGCAGAGCTTATTAAGTGTCAGGTCGGAAGCGCGATGCCGCT
>PLXB01000444.1 GCA_003151215.1 Ignavibacteriota bacterium | reverse complement strand
CCGTTGCGCTGACCGATCATGGCGTGATGTTCGGAGCGTATGAATTTTATAAGACGGCAAAGGCAGAAGGGATTAAGCCCATCGTCGGCTGCGAAATATATATTGTTTCCGATGGGTCGCGGTACGACCGCGAAGCCATTAACGATCCGGGCAGCAAGCGAAAGGTCTATCATCATCTTATCCTCCTCGCTAAAGATGAAACAGGGTATCGCAATCTGATGAAGCTTGTCAGCAAAGGTCATACGGAAGGTTTCTACTACAAACCGCGTATTGATCTTGAACTTTTAAAGGAGCATCGCGACGGATTGATCGCAATGTCAGCCTGCGCTGGAGGAGTCATTTCGCCTTATCTCATTGCTGGCGATTACGACAAGGCAAAAGAAGTAGCCGGAAAGTATAAAGATATTTTCGATACCGATTTTTATATCGAGATACAGAATCATCATCTTGAAGTAGAGCAGAAAGTATTAGCACTTGCTCCGAAGCTTGCCAAGGAGATGAACCTGAAACTTATCTGCACCAATGATGTCCATTATGCAAAGCCCGAACATGCCGTAGCGCATAATGTGCTGATGTATATTAAGGATGCCGATAAAGATTCACCGCCCGATGTCTTGAAGCTGAAATACGGCACACCGGAATATTATTTCCGAACTCCGGCGGAGATGAAAAAGCTTTTCGGTGAATATGAAGGTGCAATTGAAAATACTTTAGAAATTGCCGAGCGATGCAATCTGACGATCTCCAAAGAACTGAAACTGCCCAGCTTTCCGATCCCCGAAGGCTCCGGAGTCAAGACACTCGATGATTATTTAGAGAAGGTAACTTGGGAGGGAATTGATAAGCGGTATAGACTAATAGATGCAGAAGTAAAAGACAGAGCCCGTTTCGAGCTTGATGTTATCAAGAAGATGGGTTATCCCGGGTACTTCCTTATCGTACAGGATTTCATCGCAGCAGCAAGGAAGCAGGGTGTGACGGTTGGTCCGGGACGCGGCTCTGCAGCGGGCTCCATCGTTGCTTATGCTCTTGGTATTACGAATGTTGACCCGATCAAATACAATCTGCTTTTCGAACGCTTCCTAAATCCCGATCGTGTATCGATGCCCGATATAGACATCGATTTCTCCGATGATAAACGCGAGAAAGTCATTGAATACGTTCGTGAAAAATACGGCAAGGAATCCGTTGCGCAGATCATAACATTCTCGACTCTTTCGGCAAGAGCGGTTTTAAAGGATGTCGGTCGAGTCATGGGTGTTCCGCTAAGTATTATCGGCGAATTGACAAATTCCATTCCCGTCATCATGGGACGCGTCACTCCGCTGAAAGAAGCCATGGAGCTTCCGGAGATGAAGGACATTCTGAAAAAATATTCTCAGGATGAGCGAGTGAAGAAGATGTTGGAGTATGCTGTCATCCTCGAGGGCTTTGCAAGATCGGCATCGAAGCATGCAGCAGGAGTGGTGATAGCGCCAGGCGATATATCGAATTATCTTCCGCTCTATAAAGCACCGAATGTCGAAGAAGCTGTTACGCAGTACACGATGAAGGATGTCGAAGATGTCGGACTTCTGAAGATGGATTTTCTCGGACTTCGGACTCTTTCGATCATTGATACAGCTCTTGATTTGATTGAACAGAATCACGGCATCAGAATTAATATTGATGAGATTCCGCTTGATGATAAAAAAACCTACGAGCTTTTTGGTCGCGGCGATACGATAGCCGTCTTCCAGTTTGATTCGCCTCCGATGCAGAATTATATGCGGGCGCTCAAGCCGGAGAACATCGAAGATCTTTCTTCCATGAATGCGCTCTATCGGCCCGGTCCGATGGAATACATTCCGGAATTCATCGAACGTAAGCATGGGCGAAAGGCAGTAGAATATTTGCATCCTCTGCTTGAACCCATTCTTGCAGAAACCTATGGCGTCATCGTAGTGCAGGAGCAGGTAATGCGCGTTGCACGCGATCTGGCAGGCTTCTCGCTTGCAAAAGCCGATGAGATGCGCCGCGCGATGGGAAAGAAAGATATGGTAAAGATGGAAGCGATGAAGGCCATTTTTATCGAAGGCTGTATGAGCAATACCATTCCCGAAAAGATTGCTCGTGAAATTTTCGATAGGCTTGCAAAATTTGCAAGCTATGGATTTAATAAATCCCATAGCCTTGCCTATTCCATCATCGCCTATCAGACTGCTTATCTGAAAGCCAATTACACGACAGAATTTCTTGCCGCGAATATGACGCATGAAATGGGCTCGACCGATTACATCGTTCAGCTTATCGATGAAGCAAAGAAATTCGATATTCCGACTTTGCCGCCTGATGTCAATTCCAGCCAGCTAAAATTCACCGGCACGAAAGAGGGAATTCGCTTCGGGCTTGCAGCGATAAAAAATGTCGGCGGAAAAGCCGTGGAAGGAATTGTCGCTGATCGCGAAAGAAACGGGCCCTTTGAATCGCTCTATAATTTTACCGGAAGGCTTGATACTCGATTAGTCAACAAACGAGCTGTTGAAGGCCTGATCGAATCCGGAGCATTCGATTCGACGAAACCTGAGGGGATGACAATGGGGCAGTACCGCTCCGATCTATTCGCGAATGTCGAACATGCTTTGTCTTATGGCTCAATGGCATCGAAATCGGATGCAGGACAGGATAGCCTTTTCGGCGGTGAGGCAAGTAAGGGAGCTATTAAAGAGCCGCCGCTGACCTCAGCTCCGATGATTTGGAGCGAGAAAGAAATGCTCTCACGCGAGAAGGTTGTACTTGGTTTTTACGTTTCCGGTCATCCGCTTGAGCGCTTCAGAGTCGATGTGATGAGTTTTGCATCGCATCGCATCTCAGAGCTTGCCGATATGAAACAGAATGACGTCGTTTTCGTAATAGGTGTTATAGTCGGGATCACAAGAAAGCTCGATCGCAACGGCAAAGCATTTGCTATTGTCAGCCTGGAGGATTTCTCCGGAAAGATCGACTGTGTATTCTGGAGCGATGCCTACCGCGAGTATCAGCACTTGGTGATAGACGAACAGCCCATTGCCATTCAGGGCAAGGTACGCAAGGGCGGAGTGAACGATGTTCCGAATATTGTCGTCTCGACAGCAAGTGAGATCGGCGGCATTCGCAAGAAGACCGCAAAGGGTGTGATCCTGAAACTTCAGAGCCGCGATGAGATAGAAAAGACGGTGCAGGAATTGAAAGCATTGTGCTCGAAACATCACGGGAATTGCACGACGTATGTCGCTGTTGAAAGTGAGGAGAATATTACACCGCGACGCTATAAACTTCCCGAAAGTTTTTCCGTGGCAGCCGATGATAGCTTCATCACCGATTTCGAAGCGCATTTCGGCAAGAACAGATTGTTATTTTGTAGTTAAATTTTAAGAACCCCAACGAAAGGAAAAGAAACGTATGACAACAATGGTAGCAGGGCCGTTACATTTAACGGACGCAACGTTTGATCAGGATGTGCTTAAGAGCGATAAGCCGGTCTTAGTAGATTTTACAGCAACATGGTGTGGTCCGTGCCGTATGATCGCACCCATCATCGAAGAGATGGCAACGGAATATGCAGGAAGAGCAGTGATCGGCAAAGTCGATGTCGATGAAAATCCGGAGATCTCGATGAATTTCGGAATCCGCTCCGTTCCAACACTGATGATCTTCAAAGGCGGCAAAATGGTCGATATGGTCATTGGTGCCGTCGGCAAGCAGAAGCTTGTGGAGAAATTGAATGCACAGTTGAATTAATTTTATAGTATTCATCGAAAGAAAAAAAGCCCGGTATACCGGGCTTTTTTAATTGTATATTTGTATTAATAATTACAACCCCGAACGAAATGAAACTTGGCTGTTTCCTGTTTTTTCTCACCATTAGCCTCGCTTTTATTTGTAACACTTCTTCCGCTCAGGATAACAAATATCAATGGAATGCTTATGATACAGTGCGCTCCGATATGGATACGGCAAAGGACGGCACTCCGGCGAAATATATTCAGCAGTATGACACGGCAAAAATAGAACGAACAAGCGATGCCCGTCTTTTTGTATGGACAAGAGCAATGCCGATCTCTTCAACGCATAAAGTGAGCTGGCGTGAGCATGAAGTAATGCCAGATTCATTATATTCGCCTTATAGCTATGCAGCCTTTAAGATCGAATTGGATTGCAAAGGAAAGCGATATAAAACATGGCAATGGATGTACTATGATCAGTGGGATAAACCTGTTTCGGGGTTGAAACTTAGTATCGAACGGCCGGTTGCCTGGTTTCCTGTTACGCCGTCGCTGAAGAAGTTACTCACGAAAATATGCAATTAGGGGAATATTAACCGCCTTCTTCCTTCGCAACCCCCTTCCTCCGTTCGCTGTTTACAAGCCCAATGTCAAAGAAACCGAAGCATGCAATTGTTATCGGCGCGTCCGGCGGAATCGGAGAAGCGCTGGTTTATGAACTCGCGAAGCAAGGAGTATCGGTGGCTCTTGTTGCAAGAAGGCGCGAAGAGCTTGAAAGAGTTGCCAGCGAAGCGACCCGACTATCAACTATCGACCACCCGCAATCGACAACGAAGTTCATCCCCTTCGTCCACGACGTCACCCATTTCTCCGAAGTCGCAGCTCTTTTTCAGGAAATCACAAAGCAGCTTGGCGGACTTGATCTTATTATCTATAATTCCGGCATCATGCCTTTCGTTGCGAAGGATGAATATAATTTCGAAAAAGATAAGTCTATTATTGAGACGAATCTTCTTGGCGCATTTGCATGGCTGAATGAAGCGGCGATGCGATTTCAGAATGCAGGAGAAGGGACGATCGTCGGAATTTCGAGCATAGCAGGTGAACGAGGCAGGCGCGGAATGCCGGCGTATATGACTTCAAAAGCGGCCCTGAGTACTTATCTCGAATCACTTCGCAACAGACTATCGCAGCATGGCGTAAAGGTCGTAACGATCAAACCAGGGGTGATTGATACAGCAATGTCGAAAAATTCTCCGAATAAAATGTGGCTTTATGGCGCCGAAGATACGGCGAAAGAAATCGTCAGCGCCGCCCGACGCGGTGTAACGGTAAAATATGTGCCGTGGAAATGGCGCATGGTAAGCTTCATCGTACACTTGCTTCCATCATTTATTTTCCGTAGGCTCAATTTTTGATGGCAGTTCTTCCGATTGATCATCTCGAAAAGATCGAAGGCTGGGGTGGCGCAGTTTCAAGCTATGGTTATGTGTATCGTCCTACGACAATAGAAGGGCTTCGTGAAGTTTTTGTTTTAGCCCGCACTTCGAATCGCAGTATAACTTTTAGGGGTGCAGGCAGAAGCTATGGCGATGCGTCGCTCGGAGCAGAGAATATTATCCTCGATACTTCACGGATGAACCGGATTTTGAATTGGGATCCGCATTCAGGCATCATCACGATGGAACCGGGCGTGACAATCGAGCAGCTTTGGCAATACATCATCGAAGATGGCTGGTGGCCTCCGGTAGTCTCGGGTACGATGTACCCAACGGTTGGAGGATGCCTGGGAATGAATATACACGGGAAGAATAATTTTAATGCAGGTCCTATCGGCGATCACGTTCTGAGTTTTGATATTATGCTTCCAAGCGGCGAGATCAAAACGGTAACTCCCGGCAGCGACCCTGAATTATTTTATAGTGCCATCAGCGGCTTCGGCATGTTTGGCGTCTTCACAAGCATTACGATGAAGATGAAGAAAGTATACTCCGGTTTGCTTCATGTCAAGGACTGGACGACAAAAAACCTGCATGAGCTATTCGGATTATATGAA
>PLXB01000222.1 GCA_003151215.1 Ignavibacteriota bacterium | reverse complement strand
TATCCAGTTTTTTCCTTGATCGCTCGTAGTAATGATGACACCGGCATCACCGACAATGATGGCGTGAAGAGAGTCGTAATAACTTACTCCATAGAACGTATGGCTTCGGGAAACAGGAGCAGGAAGAACCGTTAATTTATTATTTGTAGGGAATTCATCATTTGAGTTTACCGAAGACAAGGAGTCCATATTGATCATTATTGTGGCCGAATCTCCAACAATCATCGCATGATTATAATCGGCAATACTGATGCCGCGAAGTGTGATATTCGCAGGCGCTATCCGAGTGATCTGTTGAGAATATAGTGCTGGAACATTGCTAAATAATATAATGCTTGCAATAAGATACAGGAGTGGAAAGCGAAGACGGATACTCATAGTGGTAGTTCACGAATAATCAGATGAGCCAAGGGAAATTCGACTTCAATAGAGACGGAAAAATGTGATACCCCTTTCTCACAGTAAAGATCGATGAAGTTGAACAATGATGGTGCACTAAACAGTGCAGTCATAAGATCCCTGCATTCAATCTATACAATGATCCATTCTTCTCCAAAGATAACTTGCTTGGTTTCAGGAAGTTCGTACCCTAAAAATCGTTCACCGATGGATTGAAATTTTCTGGGGATGTCACTGACTAAAAAAAGATGATCGGGTTTTGTTCTTGCCGTACCCGCACCGAACATTTTTATCTCGCGTGCGGCGACTGCCCCGGAATTAATGAGTTTCACTTCGTTACCCATCACCGTTTGGATGATGCGGAAGAGAATCGGATAATGTGTGCAGCCTAAAATAAGAGTATCGACTTTCGCTTCGGCAAGTGAATAGAGATATTCACGTGCAATAAGTTCTGAAACAATCTTATCTTCCCATCCTTCCTCGGCAAGCGGTACAAAAAGGGGACATGCTTTTGCGAATGTTTCTATTTTTTTTCCGGCCCGTTCCGCTTCGTGGTATAATGCTATTTCGTATGCCTTACTGGTAATGGTTGCTTCCGTTCCGATGATACCGATTCGTCCGGAGGATGAAACTTGTAATGCTTCCTTACAAGCCGGTTCGATCATGCCGATAACAGGGATCTCACCGGCGAGAGATTTTACGACATCGAGCGCAACGGCGCTGACGGTATTACATGCGACCACGATGAGTTTCGGATCATGCTGCAACAGGAGTTCAGTATCTTCGTGAGCAAAGCGGCGGACGGTTTCAACTGATTTTGAACCGTATGGTAACCGCGCCGTATCGCCGAAATATACGATACGCTCATTCGGAAGTAGTGAAAATAATTCTTTGACGACCGTCAACCCTCCGATGCCGGAATCGAAGACGCCTACACAAGAGCCGGATATCACGGTTAGAAATGTGGAGATGTCAGCGAATCTATACTTTTCGGAAGCTTATTTTGAAGTTGCTGCATCCTCATAAGTGAATCTTTAGAACCTGCATTCTTTTGATCGAATAGATCAACTGTCGGCGGTCGCTGCTGCTGTATCGGCATATTCTGTCCGTTTTTTAATCCGGGATGTTCTTTTTCCATTTTTTCATGCGCCGCCTGACGGAGTGGGGTGAGATTGGCGCTGATCGCCCGGGCATAATACATATTTGCCTCGCTTGGAGCGCGCAGGAGATTCATCCAGACATCGGCAATATGTTTCCCTTCGGGAGTCTTGACGAACTCCATGTATTTTTTCAATTCTTTCGCGCTCAGATTTCTACGGTACGTATCAAAATATACCTTTTCCAACCCTTTTTCGTCAAGATTCTTGAATGCCACTTTTGCTGCTTCCGCCGAATCGATCCCTTGCATTTTAAATGAACGCGAAAGATTCTGAAAATACTGTTCCGATTGTTCTTTGAGTGATTTGGCAGGTTTTATAGAAGGATAGAATTCCTTAAACAGCTTCGCAAATTCCATACTATCTTTATATCCGTTCGGCTGTTCGGTTTCGATTGTTCTTCCGGGAATCATTTGCGGATGCACCTCCTGTGAAAATGCCTGCAGAGATGAAAAAAGCACGAGGGCAAAAATAGTAAGTCTCATCATGATATATAGTATTTGAAAGAGTAAATAGATCTTTGTAACGAATTCTGAGGAATGCTTAGTTTCTTCCGTGATACTAAGGGAATGTAATAAGGGCTGCCGATCGCTTAGATCTGATTTTTTGATGATCCTTCCAATGATCTGCCGTCAGCTCTTGCCACGAGCCGCCTGAAAATACTTCGAACTTTGTAAGCGGATGCACTTCCCAAAGCGAGGCACGTGATTTGCCCAGCTCTTCCGGATGATCTTCGTCCCAAAGGATCCAGCCTGAAACTCTGACTTGAGCATTCTCTGAAGCGAGTTTTTCAAATGCAGCAAGTTGCCATGCCGGGAATCGTTCTTTCCAATAGGGGATTGCCTCGGCGATGATACCGTTACTTTTATCTAACCCCGGCGAACCGGTGATCCAAATATGGAAATCATCGTAGATTCCGCTGCTTCCATTACAGGCTTCGGGCCCTTCCTCTTTTACGCAGGCAATATATCCGGTAACACTGACACTTTTAGCTTCACCCGCAGCAGCCTGGGCAGCTGCGGCAGATGTCCATGCGTAACGATTCTCGCTGCCCATTGCAAGTAATTTGTCGTTCGGCAGCGCAATGATATCTGCAACAGTCATATCGTTATAAGCTTGCGGAGCAACCCATCGATTTTTTTTCAAATTAAGTGATGAATCACCGCCGATGCCTTCGGGCGGAATCCCATGGAAATCACTCGGCACAGTATTAACCGGAGGCTCCGTATTTTTTTTACCACACGAGGTAAATGCGATGCCCAGGCAGAAATAAAGAAGGAATTTAAAGGTCGGGAATTTCATAGCAAATAAATTCTCGTAGGAAAAGTTCTTCTAATGCCAATCGATCGCAATTGCGAACGCAAGGAACAGAAACATCAGAAAGACCCAGATCGCTATGCCAATGACAAGCCTTTTTTGGAATTTCGGATTGCGGTCTGTTTGTCGCGGCTTCTCATTCACTGTTAAAATAGCCAATGCGGCTGGAATGTCCATTCCATGGCAAGCATAAAGATCAGGATCGAAGCAACCACTAAAGGCGCATACGCAATAACCGAAAGGAATTTCGAATCGTATTTCAAATGCATGAAATACATTGCAACAAGGCCTGCCTTCACCAGTGCAAAAGCAACAAGCAGGATCACCATCGGCACTTGCGGCATTCCCGATTGCGAAATGATCACTTCGATCACCGTCAGCACGAAAAGAGCGCCGAAAATTTTTAAGTATGTTTTAGTATGGTTGGTTGCAGTATGTTCCATATTTTTTAAAGTCCGAAATCTGAAGTCCTATATCAAATGCGATGATTGTTACGGAGAGTTATATCAAATACACCAATGTAAAAAGTATGATCCAGATCAGATCGACGAAATGCCAGTATAAACCCACTACTTCAACGTCATCGCCTTTGGTAAACGCAGGACGTTCCCTTAGCCATTTAACACCGCGAATCATAATATAGGGTACTGCGCCTGAAAGCATCGAAACAAGTACGTGAGGGATCGGCGGCCATTTATGCAAAGGTCCGAACCATAAAAAGAGAGAAAGACCGATCGCCGCAAGACGAAGGATCGTCATTACCCATCCGTTCTCCGAATGCTCTTTTGGTCCCAGCTTTGTAGAGATCACAACGCAGAGTAAATAAATAACTCCGCTGAAAACATGCAAGCCGTGAAAACCTGTCAGGCTGAAAAATGTTGCATCGAAGAGACTTTTGCCCATTCCCATGCCGTCGTCGCCGACGAGATGGCGATACTCATAAACCTGCACTCCCAGAAAGATCGCGCCGCCAAGAGCCGTAAGCAGAAGCCATTTTATAAGGCCTTTCTTCGTTACCGATTGCGCAGCCTGCACTGCCATCACCATTGTGACGCTCGAACAAATAAGGATAAAAGTGTTAACGGCAGTAAGATTAATATCCAGAGGATAATGCTCCATCCCTGTTGAATGAGCAGTATTCGGCGAAGGCCAAAGATGCCCCTGACCGATACGCACCGATATATACGCAGCAAAAAGCCCCATGAACATCAGCGCATCCTGACAGAGGAAAAGCCACATAAAGACCTTTCCCATCGGCGTTCCGGTACTGGTATAGACCGGCTCATGATGCTCGTGAACTTCCGTTTGATGTGATAATGCGATTTCAGCCACAGATTTTCCCTCAGGTTATGAATATCTTTAGAATACAAATATACTGCGAAAATAAGCGAAATACTGCCACTTTGCATTTTTTCTCAAAATGTAGTGTAACTAAATCAGGTCTCAGTTGTCTATTGTAGTAAGGAAATTAAGCTAATGAACACCAATCTCAGATCTTTTTTCATGGCTTCAGTCGTTTTTCTGATGCCCCTTGTTCTTTTTGCACAGGGGATTTCAGGGACTTGGAGTACGGCATCTTCGGATGGATTTACAGGGCGAGACGGACTCTCTTCGAGTGAAGTAGGGGGAAAAATATACGTCATTGGAGGTTGGGGTTCTACTGGTCCACTCAATACACTCGAAGTATTCGATCCATCGACAAATTCATGGAGTACTCCACAGACCAGCGGGATATTTAACCCCAGATATGCGCATTGTGCCGGTGTAGTCGGAGGTAAAATATATATTATTGGAGGGGGAGATCTTTACGGTTTGGTGGGCACAGTAGGTGTATTTGACCCGTCCACAAATACATGGAGCTCCCCATCTACTACGGGTACTTTTACCGAACGGATTTTTGCGGCTGCAAGCGTCGTGGATGGTAAAATTTATGTGATGGGCGGAAATAGTGACACGGGTATTCTGAATACGCTTGAAATTTTTGATCCTTCTACAAACACATGGAGCACTCCACAAACCAAAGGAACATTCACTCCACGAACTTGGCTCACATCCTGCGTTGTAAATGGAAAGATATATGCCATTGGAGGTGCAAATACTATGTCTTTGAATACGTTCGAAATTTTTGATCCAGTTGCAAACGTATGGAGCACTCCAGAAGTAGGCGGCTTTTTGAGTCCGCGCCATGCCCTTTCTTCTGTAGTTATAGATAGTAATGTGTATCTCGTTGGAGGGATACAGGGAGGTGTTTCAGAGTGGTTTGATTCTGTCGTTGTCTTTGACCATATAACTTCTTCATGGAGTACAATCCCATTATTTGGAAAATTTACCGTTCGGTCGAGTTTGTGTGCTTCCGCCGTTGGCAGAAAAATATATGCAATGGGAGGAGTTGAGGGTCCGAAAAGTTATCTCAATACAAACGAAGTCTTCACCCTATCAACCAGCGAAGTAAAATCTGCACCTTTTTCCAATGATTTGCAGCTTTCCCCCAACCCTACAGCCGGAATCATATCGATCTCTAATGCTTCATTAAACACACAACGAATTAGCATCACAAACATTCTCGGCGAAACGGTGATCGAATCTGCAAACCCGCAAACACCAAACTTCTCTCTTGATCTGTCGAAGCTTGCTCCGGGCGTTTATTATGCGAGATTTATTTCGCTAAATTCAGTAGTAGTGAAGAAGATCATTCGTCAATAATTTCAAGACTTCTATTGCTCATAGAACGGAGGCCGGGGATGATCGCGCATCCTATCCTCGATTTGTTTAGCAAGCCACTGAAAATACTCGCCGAGGAACGGGTCCGGTATTTTCTTGCGCATATCGAGAAACATTGGTTCGTATTTTTTCCAGGCAGTGGTGACCGCAGAGCCCAGCGTCTTATCGACAAGATCGAGATCGATAAACTTTTCGGCAACAAGAATGCCGAGGGAATCCATTTCCTGTGAAAGCTGAATAAAGATAATTTGATCTTCTGCCGGGAATGTTTCGAATTCTTCACCGGTCGAAGGAATTGTCGTTACACGATATTTATATAATAATTCGGCAAAGTCGCGCGTCTGAAAATTCCTCAGCGTTTCGAGCGTCAGGCGCTCACGCCGGTCCCGGGTTGCAATGCGGACCTGTACGATCCCAAAGACGAGTCCGATCACGAACGAAAGGGCAAGCGCAATATTGGCAATAATCGAAATAGTTGTATCCATCGATCACTCCATAAATGTAAGGACGCAAATATAAGCAATAATTCTGTAGTCTCCTCCACCATTTTCAAAACTTCGCCGCACTTTTTCCGGCTTCTTATGCAAGGTTGCCAAAATTTCCAAGCGTAATTTTAAAATCCCATAACTAAGATTTCTGGAATTTCCCACGCGAATTTGAAAAAAAATGTGCCTAATTTGAATCATAAAAAGCAAAATATATAATATTTTGATATTTTGGAA
>PLXB01000165.1:204-6089 GCA_003151215.1 Ignavibacteriota bacterium | reverse complement strand
CGATGTATCTGATGGATTCCGATATGGAGGCAAATGCAACCGAAGACCGTCAGATCACCCAGCGGCTTTATGGCGGCGATAAGGTGTACCGTCTCCGTCAGGAGATCGCTTTAGGTGTTGGCGGAGCCCGCGCGCTTGCGGCATTGGGTATTATGCCGGACGTCTGGCATGCAAACGAAGGCCATTCGTCCTTTATGTTTTTCGAGCGCCTGCGCCAGGAAGTGCACTCCGGCAAATCAATTTCGGATTCGCTCGAACATATTCGCCGCACCAGTATTTTTACAACCCATACCCCAGTGCCAGCGGGTCATGATGCATTCTCGCTCGATCTCATCGGCGAATATTTTCGTGAAACTATAAAAGAACTCGACCTATCCGAAACTGATTTCCTCGCATTCGGCAAACATCGGGAAGTATGGGGCGATGCGTTCAATATGACAGCTTTTGCAATGAACATGTCCTATCGACGGAATGCTGTGAGTGCCAAGCACCGCGATGTGACGCGCGCAATGTGGAAGGAATATGATAAGCCGGATCATCCGATCATCGGCATAACTAACGGAGTTCATGTGCCGACATGGATCAGTCAGGAATTAGGTGAACTTTTCGACCATGCCATTGATGAGAACTGGCGCGACAAATTGGGAGATGAAGCGCTTTGGCAAAAGATCCATGATGTTCCCGATGCACTTCTTTGGCAATTCCGCAATAAGCTCAATCGCAGCCTTCAGCGGAATATTCTCGATGATCTTCGCTCGAGCCAGATCGATGAATCCGAAGCAGAGCTTATCACACGGGGTGCTTTCTTCAATCCCGATGCTTTTGCGATCGGTTTTGCCAGGCGCTTTGCGACTTATAAACGTGCGACGCTTCTTTTTCATGATCCCGACAGGCTTTCCAGAATTCTTAACAAAAAAGAATATCAGGTTCAGCTTATTTTCAGCGGTAAGGCACATCCGGCTGATGAAGGGGGCCAATTGCTCATCAAGGAACTGTGGGATTTTGCCTCTGATCCGCTTTATCGAGGAAAGATCATCTTCCTCGAAAATTATAATATGCACTCTGCAAAATATTTAGTGCATGGAGCTGATCTCTGGCTTAATACGCCACGCGTTCCGATGGAAGCATCGGGAACAAGCGGAATGAAAGCGGCAATTAACGGAGTACCGAATCTCTCCGTCCTGGATGGCTGGTGGTGCGAAGGTTATAACGGGAAGAATGGCTGGGCGATCCAATCGTCCGAAGAATTGACCCCTGATGAACAGGATGAGCACGATGCGCAAGAACTTTACCGCCTTCTCGAAGAAGAGATCATTCCACTCTACTATAAGCGCGATCTCGATTACGTGCCGGTAGAATGGATGAAGGTTGTTAAAGAATCCATGTCATCGATCATTCCGAAATTCTCCAGCGATAGGATGATGAAACAATACGTCAGGGAGTTGTATGTGCCATCAATGAAGGAATAAGATTAATGAAAGGAGTCATCTTTTGACTTTATAACCGGTTCAAATGGACCGATGGTTATAACACCATCCATATTGCAGTTACCTTCGGATCCCGGAATCACTTTTGACATTCGATTATATCGCGCTCCGACCCTCATAAATTTTTTCGGAATTGGCGCCTGCAATTCATAGTGACGCTTATCGGAAGCCGAAATATACCAGCAACCTGCTTTTGTTTTATGAACGATGCCATTGATATTCTTATCGAACACCGGAGGGTTATGCGGATGAAAAACGGTATCGAGTACATCGATTACTTCGACCACAATCCCCATCATGCAAATTGATTTCATCATCGGCGCCTGCCGCACTCGCAAAGTAAGCATCCTGCCTTCGACATTACATGTTTGCAGAATTTCGGGTGAGGCGTTTAGTTCGTATTTCTGCTGTTTTGCCTGAACATACCAGCACCCTCCTTCAAGATGAGAATGCTGCATTACGCCCGAGATGGTAAATTCCTTTTGTGCATAGGATGGATTTGCAATCATCGCCGGTAAAAGCGAAATAAGAAGAACAAGAACGTATTTCATGATGATCAATAATCGATTTAAGTAAAACAACGCAGAAGGCAGGGGAAAGTTGCGCTTTGATACGTTTCGAAAGATTCTGTTGTAGATTTGTAGAAAGATTAAGTGTATCATTCATGAAAGAGAAAGCTGAAATTATTACGCGAGTTTCGGAATTTGTCTTTGCTTTATTCAAAGAACATCTTTCCGACTCTCTTGTCTATCACACATACCAGCATACGGAGTTAGTTGCCGATACTGCCCGCAAGATCGCCGAAGGTATGAAACTTGGAAAGGAAGGTATCGAAGTTGTTACTCTTGCAGGCTGGTTTCACGACACGGGATATACGGAGATTCATCGCGGTCATGAAGAAGTCAGCATTCGCATAGCAAAACAATTTTTGAAAAAAGATAATTATCCGGAAGAAAAGATCGAATTGATCGCCGGATGCATCCGTGCCACCAAGATCCCCCAGCAGCCGAAAAATCTTTTGGAAGAGATCCTTGCCGATGCCGATCTTTCCGGTCTCGGAAGAAAATCATTTTTTGAGCAAAGCAGGCTCCTTCGCATCGAATTGGAACGAGCGATAGGAGTGACTTATACCGAAGAGCAGTGGACACAGCAGAATCTTGATCTTCTTACATCGCATAAATATTTCACATCTTTTGCGCAAGATGCATTTGATAATCAGCAATCAGAAAACATTCGCATCTTGTCTAAGGAACTCTTAAAAAATCAATAATTGGCAGGGTTGGCTCTTCCTCACGTGGGATATGTTTTATGAAACAAATCTCGTCCGCTCCGTATCCTTCATATTAAACCGAAATCTGGCTCCTATGCCTTTTTAGCGAACTTCTTTCCCTAAAAAAGCCTTTAAATAAGCCTAAGTTTCGACCCCCGACAGTGTTTTTATCCATTTTTCAGAAGCCTATAGACCATTTCTACATTTAACTGATACTCATGCAGGCAATCTTATCCGAAAAAATGGGTAAATTTCTGTCTCCGGTGTATCAAATAACATCATAAAGCGTTATTATGGTGAACGGCTTAACTTTCATAGAGCCGCACCCTTTGTTATGCGTAGAAATAACTATAGAACATCCTGTCAGTTTTTGCGGAATTTGCTTTCCCTTGCCTGTTTTTTTCTGGCAGGGTTCTCTGCGCAAAGTTTTGCGCAGAGAAGTTTCCCCGGAAATCCTCCTTACAATACAGTTTCTTCCAATCCCAAAGAAGTTATTATTGCCATTCATCCCGTCTATAAAATTCGTACTGTTACCGATGAGAAAACGGGTGAGGAATATGAGCAGATTACTTTTAGCGGGGGTTCGTTAAAAGGATTTGCTATCGGTGCCCCTGCCGAGGAGTGGATCCCGGTCGGTCTTCTTGCACCTTCAAAGGAACTTGCAAAGTTCGAAGTCATTGGTGAAGAGGATGAGCCGGTTCAGAGCGGGATGCTTGCTCCCGTTGCGAAATGGACTTTTACCCGCGATGGGTTTAAAACTCCTGTAGAGCATTTTATCCGAAATACAAATCTTTATTCATCTGCCGCCGGGAATATTGTTTCGATCGGCTCCGCAAATATTTACCGGACTGCCTATACACAAGAGCTTCGTATCAATCCTATCCGTTACGATGCAGCGATGCATTCGATCAGGCTTATCAAAAATATGACGGTGAAGATCACTTTCTACGACGTTCCTCCGGCGAATACCGCCTACCTTACTACACTTCGCCCCGAAGAAGCAGAGCTCTTCGAGAATCTTTTTGCCAATGGTAATATCAGTGGGTTTTATCACTCAGCTGTAGGCGTTGTAACAAAGGCGCTGAGCCCCGCGTCTGTTTCGTCTAAGACGAGCGCTTCACCCGCGTCACTAACCGGGGAGAATTGGCTTCTTATTAGTACGAATGACCAGGGAGTTTACCATATTACATCAGCCGATCTTGCTAACGCCGGGATTTCAAATGCCAGCCCTTCGACTCTCCAGCTTTTCGGATACGGCGGCCAGGCTATTCCGGAAGATCTCGATAGCGCTACAGGTGAGATGCATGAATGCGCACTCGATATTCTCACGAATAGCGACGGATCTTTTGCCGAAGCACGATTCTATGAACCGGGAACAACGGAATGGCATTTCATCCCTGAATCCGGAAGCACGCCATTATTCGGATTATTTCATTTACTCAATCCATTCACAACATCGGGGCATTACCTTTTGAAGGCAGGAGGATCGTCGTCTTCAAAAAGAATCGTGTTGTTGCCGGATAATGTCATATCGCCTCTTCCGCAAAATACTGTTCCTGCAGTTGCCGTCCATGAAGATGAGGAGCGTTTCGAAAATCCGGATATCAGCCGCGAATTCGTCGGCGAAGATATTCCCAATGGCAGAGATGTGACCGTCAATTTACCGGACCTTCCCGGCTATACTTCAGATTCAACCGTTTTGCGTCCGGGATTTGATTCCCACGCGCAAAATGCGCATACATTTAATCTTTCGCTTAATGGCACGCAATTAAATCCGATCATTGACGGAAGTTCGCTTATTTTCGGTTATGATCAGTACTCGGCAAGAAATTGGGGGACGGAAATCCTTGCATCGAATCTTCTTCGTGCTCAGAATAATACTTTGACACTTTCTGCAACGACTTCGGAAGGAGATGCAAATTTTGCACTTGACTGGGTCGAGGTATTTTATCGCCGTCAGGCATCGCTCGGTGGTGGGCAGGTTCCGTTTTATCTATTATCCGATGGCAGGGCTTTGATGTATAATTTCACGGAAGCCGCTAACGGGCAAACGTGGGATGTGACCGATCCATCCAATCCCGTGAAAATGGCATTGGCGAACGGCTCATCGATGAGCGTGCCGATTCAGGGCGATCCGAACGGATTCCGCCAGTTCATTGCATTCACACCTGCTTCGTTAAAAACACCTTCCGTTTCTTCTGCCGGAACGCTTGCTTTGCGTAACGGAATTTGCCAAACCGGAGCTGCCGATATTATCGTTACCCCTGCTGCATATATAAATCAGGCAAATAAACTTGCCAAGCAGCGTATAATGGGCGGGCAGGCAACCGGACCCCTTACCGTTGCAGTGGTAACCGTCGAAGATATTTACAAGGAATTTGGTTATGGCTCTAATGATTATACTGCGATCCGGAATTTCCTTTCTTATACCTTTCGCCATACAACGGCGAATAATACGATAAAGCCGTTATACCTTACACTTTTTGCTAACGGACATTGCGATTACCGCAATAAGACGACACAGCTTCCCGTTGATGTACCTATTTATGAAATATGGCGGACATACTCCGCAAGCGAGCTTAGAAGCGGCGAACCGCCGTATTCACCAGATGATGCGTTCTTCGTTCGCCTGACACCGGGTTCGGATATGCTCGATGTTGCCGTCGGAAGAGTGACGGTGCATAATGCCGATGAAGCCGATGCCTTTGTTTCAAAAGTGATCAAATATGAAACATCGAGCGATCAGGGCGATTGGCGTTCGCGCGCAACATTTGTTTGCGATGACAGGCATTATGATGATGATGAGGGAAACCATGGCGTATTTGATCCTCTCCAGCATATATTTGATACGGGGAATGAAATGAAATACGTACCCGGAAGAATACTTTTCCATGATATCTTCGGACAGTCTTATCCCAGAATTTCTACCGCTACGGATATACGTATGCCGGAAATGGAGAAAGCGATCGTCGATGCATTCAATTCGGGTTCGGTGATCCTTTCCTGGGTCGGGCACGGTAATCCTGCAGTTTGGGCACATGAAGCAGTCCTCACAGTACCTGCAACGATTAACAAGATCACGAATATTAACCGCCTTGCATTTGTCACGACGGCAACCTGCGATTTCA
>PLXB01000165.1:0-172 GCA_003151215.1 Ignavibacteriota bacterium | reverse complement strand
CCATCGGCTGCAATGAAGGGGTAGGAACTTCACCGATTGGAGTGGCATATATTGCCGCACGCAAAGCCGGAAGCCCGATTTACTCTCTCTATTATTATATTTTAGGAGACCCGGCTCAACGCCTGATTTTCCCACGGCAGTTTGTTGCCATTGATTCTATTAACGGTATTCC
>PLXB01000077.1 GCA_003151215.1 Ignavibacteriota bacterium | reverse complement strand
CGATGTCCGCGAATTTCAGCTTCATCGCGAACGCCGCCGAGAGAAATACGCACAAACTCTTTGCCTAATGCCCGTGCTATCGAGCGAGCAAGAGACGTTTTTCCGACGCCGGGTGCACCAACGAGACATAAAATCTGCCCCTTCATTTTTTCGACAAGATTCAAAACGGCAATATAATCCAAAAGTCTTTCTTTTGCCTTTTCCAGAGCATAATGATCTTCGTTCAGGACTCTATTGACATGTCCGATATTAAGATTATCCTGAGTTCGTTTATGCCAGGGCACTTGAGCAATCCACTCAAGGTACGTTCTTATAACACCGGCTTCCGGAGACATAGCAGGTGTTTTCTTTAATCGCTCGATCTCTTCATTTGCTTTCGCCTGAATAGCTTCAGGAAGCTGTGCATCGACAAGCTGCTGGATGAGCTTGCCCATTTCGGGATGCTCTTCAATTTCATCTTCGCCTAATTCCTTTTTGAGAACACGGATTTGCTCATGTAAAAAGTATTTACGCTGCGATTGCTGGATAGTGCTCTGGACTTTCTGATCTATGTCTTGTTCGATCTTCAGAATATCAATCTCCGAAGCAAGCAAGCCGCTGATATGAAGATACTGCTCGCGGATATCGGTAAGTTCCAAAATACGCTGCTTCGAATCGAGATCCTTTGTTATGTGGGCAGCGATATAAAAAAGCTTTCTGCGTGGATCGGACATATTCTCGAACTGGATCATCACTTCCGGTGGATGCTGGATCGAATGTTTAATATAATTACGGAATTGTTCGGAAGTATGACGTACGAGCGCTACAAGCTCAGGTGTATCGATGCGAACGGGCGTAATAACTTCAACTTCAGCCTCGATATGGCCATCGGCGGCAAGATATTTTTTTGCCACTGCCTGTTCTAAGCCGTCGACTAAAACTTTTACCAGTCCGTTCGGCAGGCGGATGATCCGGACGATCTTCGCAAGAGTGCCATGATGGAAAAGCTCATCCTTATTCGGATCATCAACTGCAGAATTTTTTTGTGCAACAAGAAATAAATATTTTTCTCGCGCCATCGCAGACATTGTAGCCGATAACGATGTTTCGCGTCCGACAAGAACGGGAAAGATCATATATGGAAAAATAATTACGTCCCGCAAAGCCAATACCGGAATCTTCTGAGGAATTTTCGATAGTTCGATCGTTTCTTCGGAAGCGGTAAATGATCCCAAATCGATATTTGATTCAATATCGATCTGCTCGCCTTTCGCGGCAATGTTCTTCTTAATTTTTGTAGCTTTTTCTTTTGGCATGAAATGGTAAATAAAGCCGTGGCAGGTGTATAACAAAATCCCGTCAAAAATGTGCGATAAATTGGGTGGCAGGGCGGGAAAAAAGCCTATTCAGCTAAGCATTTGCATGAATTCGGTGAAAAGATAGTCGCTTTCATGGGGTCCGGGAGAGGCTTCAGGATGGTATTGGACGGCAAAAATCGGCAATTCCTTGTGGC
This sequence comes from Ignavibacteriota bacterium, assembly GCA_003151215.1. Next base: position 6,451 of record PLXB01000077.1, on the reverse strand, counting down.
GAAAGCCTTCGACGGTTTGATCGTTAAGATTCAAATGAGTAAGTTCGCAGCTATTTGGCATAGTATCCCATTTAACGGCGAAACCATGATTTTGAGAGGTAATCTCGATCTTTCCGCTCCGGAGATTCTTCACCGGGTGATTCGCGCCTCGATGACCAAATTTAAGTTTATAAGTCTCACCACCCAGGGCGAGAGAAAGAAGCTGATTTCCGAGGCAAATTCCAAAGACAGGATATTTCTCCTTGCGAACAAGATGTTTCACCGTCTCAATGCCATCGGTGACAGCTTCGGGATCGCCTGGACCATTGGAAAGAAATATTCCGTCGGGATCTTGTTCGTTTATTTCGTCGTAGGAAACAGTTGATGGCATTACCGTAAGCCTTGCGCCGTGATCGGTGAGCTTATATAAAATATTTTGCTTAATTCCATAATCAATAACGACAACATGGGGGGCATTTTTTTCTTTTCNNGCGAAACTATTCCGCGGAGTGCACCTTCGGTTCGAAGAATGCGGACAAGCTTGCGAGTGTCGATACCTTCAATAGCAAGAATGCCATTGGCATTAAGAAAATTACCGATACTCCCGGTAGACCGCCAATTGGAATATTCTTCGGCAAGTTCGCGGATAATAAATCCGCTAACAAAGGGCTTGATGCTTTCGAGATCGTCATTGTTCGCTCCATAATTACCAATCAAAGGATTCGTCATCGTGACGATCTGCCCTGCATAGGAGGGGTCGGTAAGGATTTCCTGATAACCAGTAATGCTGGTGGTAAAGACGACTTCCCCACCTGTTCGCAGTTTTTCAATAGCTCCGAAAGCCTTTCCGTGAAAGACAACTCCGTTCTCCAAAATCAGTCTCGCTTCCTTTTTCATTCTCAACTTCTTTTTATAAAAAAGGCTCCCCGAAGGAGCCTTTCAAGCTTTCATAAAACATGAGTATCGTTCGTCTTTTCCAGCATTTACTGAACAACCAATTTTTTCTTTGCAGATGGTAAAAAAACTTTTGCCATTTCAAAGCCTCCGAAGAGGACTGCCGAAAACAGCAGATCAGAAGTTAAGCTGTTCTTATAAAATGGCAACGCCATGGTGTAACTCTGTATGAGTCCGCCGATCGTGTGTGGATACATTGTCGTATAAAACGGCCACCATGCAAAATTTGTGATGAGGAAAAATGAAAGCGAGCCTCCAATCGTCACACCTATATAGCGAAGGTATGATGGCTTGGCAGAGTACACCCTTCCGATAAAAAACGCCAGGATAAACGAGGCATAAACAACTGCCATATATGGCAATTCGTAAAAGCCGAGAATGACATCCGAGACGACCATAGCAAGAAGCGGCACAAAAAGCGCATAGCGGCTGCGGTTCAAATACGCTCCGGCAAAAACCGCCGTAGCTATCACCGCATTGAAATTATAGACATGAATCGTATTGAAGAGAAGCCTCGTTGCGATGCCGATAACGACAAGCCCTGCGGCAAGCAGAAATTCTGCTTTAGTCTGATCTCTGGTAGAATTGCTGTTTTTCATTCGTACGTAAAGTTACAATTATGCGAACCTCACAACAGCAAAAAATGCTGGAGCAATCCCGACATTCAGAGTTCGTTTAAGCAAGTGAGTACTTAAGTCGAAAATATCTACTACATCGTTGCTTTGGAAATCCACTGCCGTTCCGAGATACAGATAATTTTTCGAAGCATCAAAATATCCGCCAAAATATGGTTTTGTGAAAAGAGGGTCCGTAGAAAGTTTATGAGTTGCCAGATCAAGAACTTTTACGCCATCTGCATATAAGAGATATGCCTTATTCCCCGCCTGCACAATAGAATTGATAAAATGGAGTGTATCAATGACTATGGAATCGGTAACGGCAAGCGAGGTAGGATCGACCCAAAGAATTTTCCCCGGTGTTTTTGGTCCATAATTGCCTGAGGTAAGAACGAGCAATGTCTTTCGTATTGTATCGGCAACAACCTGCATAGGGTTTTCACCTATCCATTTTTGAGCTGTTACAATCTTCTGAGATTTGTCGATCGCAACAATAGTGTTCGAGAGGGTCGTTGCATAAATCGTTGAAGCAGTTGAAGCAAGAGAGTTTTGACCAGCTCCGATTTGAATGTTCGAGGTTATTGTATTGGAGCTGAGATTCACTATTGCCATCTGGGCTGCATAGAGCTCTGCTGCAATTGCCTCTGTGGCGGAGATCTGTAATATTTTCGCAGGAGCGCTTTTGGCCGGGAATGCGATCGTTGCCGTCGGGTTGGAAGTATAGAGATTTGTCATCAATGACGAATCTTTCCAATCCCACAGATCGAGCCGAGCATTATTCTTCCCGAAACCTCCTTCGTTTAAAATAAATATTCTGTCATCCACTGTTTGAGGCGGAGTCGCCACAACGATCTTATCGGAATTATCAAGCACAATATAGAGATTTCCGCGAATGAATTCCACATCGTTACCGACATCGCCTAACGGCTGATTTGATGCCGGCGTCGTTGTGCTCTCACACGATGAGAGAAGCATTGCAANNATTGATACAAATACAATATATTTTTTCATGGTTGTTAGTATTATATAGTTAATTCGAATCCAAACTTTATCATCCTACCCGGTAAGGGGTAATTCGGGATTTCATCATATTGCACGTTCGTAAGATTGAGTATGCTCAATCTGATCATGGCCGACATCAGTGTTGAAAAATAAATTGGCATAGATGAAATTGTCAGATCGTAGTTCCAGACAGCAGGCAATTTTGTACTCTCATTATTCGCATAATCAGTATATCTATGTCCACGATACAGCATCGTAAACGCCAGTGTCCCTATTTTACTATTTTGCAATTCCATGAGGAAGAGAGAGCGCATCGGAGTCGAATATGGGAGTTCTTTGCCGTAATATGCAGCGCTGTCGGTAAGATTTCTTGTCTTTAGGAGGCTTAAGCCTTCGTGTATTGTCAAGAGATAGTCATTGACAAACCTGCATCTTGCTTCTCCGACAAATTCAATGCCTTGCGAACGGCTCTGCTGCACATTTGAGGGAGTCCAGTTATTGCTATTATTTCTTCCGGGCTGCCAGATGATCTGATTTTGCAGATCGATTTGAAAAAGTGTTGACTGCAATTCCCTGGAAATAGATTTTGTGAGGGCTATCGGAATACTTGCCGAAAACTCTGCGCTGATCCCATTTTCAGGGAATAAATTCGGGTTCCCGACCTGCTTCCAATATAACTCATTAAAAGTAGGTGCATGATAGAGTTTTCCAAAAGAGGCTTGCATGTTAAGTGAAGATGTCGGTTCATTGTAATGAAGTGAAGCGGCTGGAAGCAGTTGTGCCTTAGGAATATCGGAAAGCAATTCCGTTCGTAAAGAAATCGTACCGTCAAAATTTCGAAGGAATTCTATCTTATCAGCAAGATAGGCATCATAATGATTGCGTGAGATAATACTATCTCCAGAGGCAAGAATATTTTCATTGCTATATAAAAGGTCTCTGATGTAATCGAAACCGAAGTATAATGCAGAATAATTATTAACGTCTACCTTGGCTTTGCCACCAAAAGAGATTATTCTATTCAAATATCGATCTGCAATTCTCAAAGCAGGGTCAATGAATCCGGTGTCAGTGTAGGTCTCGTATAATGATTGATATCCCGCACTAATGGAATAATTGAAGTATGAAAGGGGTTCGTGTTTTAGAGTTAATGCGAACAGAAAATTTTCATCATATTGCCGGGCTGTGAAATCACTTGCACCACGATTATCGATCGTTACGGCGCCCGGAGCACCCCGTTCGGCTTTGGAAAAAAAAGAGAGAGCTTTTACTGTTGCCGTACTATCTACAATAAAATCACCTGCAAGATTGGCATTTAGAAGATAGGCGTCGTTATTTTCCCTATTGACCGATACAAACGAATTATTCACCACTTGTTGAAACGGAAATGCGCCATTTGAATATGCAGTATTCATCCCTGCGGCAATACTGAATTTATCTCCAATTCTACCTGCTCCGCCAAGATCAAGCTGTTTTTCTCCAAGCGATGCGAGGTTATTGTAGCTAAGGAGAGAGGTGCCGATATTAAAACCTGCAGTTTTTGTAGTAGGATTGGTATTGAGTAATATTCCGGCTCCTCCGACATCCCCACCAATGAGTTGTGCATTAGCAGCGCTGATTATTCCTACCGATTGAACAGATTTCAGATCGATGAGCGCCAAATCGGTAAAGCTATGCTGTGGATCGGTAATGCAGATCCCCTCCCAATATACTGCAGTATATTCAGCCGGCAAGCCTCTGAAAGAAGCAAGCGATATTCCGCCAAGAGAACCATAATTTCTAATGTCAAGCGAGGGATGAAGAACTTGAAGTGCATCGCTTAGTCTTGCTGCACCGGTTTGAAGTTGTAACTCTTCGCCACTGACTGTGTGAATATCGGCGGGATGAATTGCGATCTCATCATTATAAAAGTCGGAAGTAATCGTGATTGGAGGTGCCGTTGTTCGGCGAATGGAATCTGCTTTCGTTTTATCTTGCGCGGAAAGATTGCTCACAGCAAAAAAAATAAACGCGCAGAAATATATGTAATATTTTAAAAACACAAAGCTCCAATGTCTTAATTAAAGACAAAGGAGCAGACAAAAATGAAGAAAGGCAAAGCTGCCTTGGAGCATTCTTTTTCTCCTTTGCCTCTTTTCCTCGAAGGCATGATGGAAATATCAAAAATGGCAGGTCTCCTGGCTTCTCTACCTTCCCGGATTCTTATCCAGTGGTTTAAGAGACGCGACAAATCGCGTCTAAAGAGTTACAGTTGCGGGTCAGCTTCCGATTTGAACGGAATTCCCTTTTAACCTACCCAGAACCTTCCCCAGGTAGGCACCATTTCCGAGTGTGAATGAACGATTGACCACAAATATAAGAAGAATTCTTGCCTTCAGCATAAATCAGTTGTAATTTTGCTCTTTCTGAATCGGTTAAATAAGCAATGCTTGCATTTACGATCCGCAAATTGTTGTATTCGATCCTCATCATCTTCGGAGTGATGTCGATCATTTTTTTAGTCATGAACCTGCTTCCCGATCCTGCCCGCATGATGCAGGGGCAGCGTGCCGATCTTTCTACCCAAGCAGCAATCAGGCATGAACTGGGTTTGGATCTTCCTGTATGGCAGCGATATTTTGAATTCATGAGGAAGGCTGCAACCGGCGATCTTGGCAGATCATTCAGTTCCAATCGTCCGGTTATGGATAGCATTTTAGAAAGACTTCCTGCAACTGCAATTCTGACCATCAGCGCAATGTTTATTGCGACCGTTCTCGGCATCGCTATCGGCATTCTTTCGGCGATCAAATCATACTCCCTCTGGGATAATCTTTCAATGATCTTTGCACTTGTCGGAATATCAGTGCCATCATTTGTCTCAGGATTACTGCTTATTATCGCTCTCGGAGCATGGCTCCAGATCTTCCCTATCTCAGGGTACGTAATTCAGGATGGCTCTGCATGGTACCAATTCTGGAATTATCATTGGGAGTATTTGATGCTTCCCATGATCACTCTTGCATTGCGTCCTGTTTCAATTATTGCACGCGTCACTCGCTCAAGCATGCTCGATGTTCTTTCCAGCGATTATGTTCGCACGGCAAAAGCAAAGGGACTTTCTGCAAACGCGGTTATTTTTCGTCATGCACTTCGGAACGCGCTGAATCCTGTGGTAACTACTATCAGCTCGTGGCTTGCAGCATTGTTGACAGGCGCATTTTTTATCGAATATATTTTTAACTGGCCAGGCATCGGCTTGCTTGCATTCGATGCAATCCCGCGCTCTGATTTTCCGACGATTCAAGGTACCGTTTTTTTCGCTGCGGTCGTTTTCGTCGTCGTCAATTTTTTAGTTGATATTCTCTATGCTAAACTCGACCCGAAAGTAAAACTCAACTAATACATCATGACAGCAACTCCGATCTTACCGACAATGGAAGAAATGCTTAAAGAGAAGCCACGTTCTCTTTGGTATTATTCGTGGAAACGGCTTAAGCGCAACAGGCTTGCAATGGCAGGCCTTGTCGTCACATTCCTCATCATTCTCATTGCCGCTTTTGCAAGTTTTCTTGCTCCATTCGATCCGAACTTACAGGTTCTCGAATATGCAACGAAGCCAAGTAATTTCAAGGGCAATGTTATTCTCCGTTCAAACGAACTCGAGGGGCAGGATCCGATACCAATCCCCATTCAGAGTTTTACTATTCAAGGTGACCAGATCGTCATGACCACCGATGATGGCAGCACAAGAAAACTTGCCATCAGCAAACTTGCCGGGAAATCAGAATCGGATTGGCATAAGACCCCGACCTATGTTCTCGGTACCGATCGTTACGGACGCGATGTTTTTTCACGATTGATGTATGGCGCAAGAGTCTCGCTGACCGTTGCTTTCTTTTCTGAGTTACTCAGTATTG
>PLXB01000463.1 GCA_003151215.1 Ignavibacteriota bacterium | reverse complement strand
ATCTCTCCCATCCGGTCCATGCATCGTATGAATCCAATTGCCTCCTGGACGAAAATCGAATTCTTTTGTCGTCGTCGAAAAGCCATTTGGTCCCCACCATTTTTCCAGATGCATCGGATCGGTCCAGACTTCGAAAACAAGTTCGCGCGGAGCATTAATGAGGCGTGAGATGACGATCTCGCGATCTGAAATATTATTATTTTGCATCATCGATATTAGGAATTATTAATCTTCAGTAATTCCTCCAGCTTATCAAAGCTCTCCGCCCAACCTTCCTTCATCCCCATCTTGAAGTATGCATCGCGTACTTCATCGGAATCGAATTTATCTGTGATCGTGACCTTCGTTTTACTCCCCTCTATTTCTTCGAAGGTGATCGTCATTACCATATGTAGGAAATCCTGCCCGTTGTAATTTGCGATACCACCTTTTATCTGATTTTTCCAATCGTCGGAATGCTCGGATAGATCGGCTGTATGGACGATCTTCTCCGGGCGAATAAACTCAATATACTCGCCCTTCATTGGAAAGGGTCCCTTAAATTCCGGCGGAACATCTGATTTGCCATACATCGTAAAACGGTACTTTCCGCCTATTCTCGGATCGCTTTCGGCTGTCGCTGTAAAAATTCGCGGACCGAACCACTTTGCAATATGCTCTGCATTCGTAAATGCTTCGAACACAAGTTCACGCGGAGCATTGATTGTTCGTGAAATAATTACTTCTTTCGGTGCTACCGAGGCCGTAGTTTCATTTTTTGATGCCATGTTTTTTCTCCTTAGATTGCAATTCGTTTAAGTATTCTTCCAATGCGTCGAATTTCATTTCCCAGAACTTCCGATATTGCTCAACCCAATCGGAAACTTCGTTCAGTTTTCCTAATTGAGCTTCGCAATATCGCTCCCTCCCTTTTTGCTCTACTTTGATGAGTCCGCACTCAGTGAGAATCTTCACATGCTTGGAAACTGCCGGACGGCTGATCTTAAAGTGCTCGGCAATTCCATTGAGTGTCAAAGTATGCAAGGCGAGCAACTGTATGATCGCTCTGCGCTTAGGGTCGGCTATTGCCTGAAAAACGTCTCTTCGCATAATATATTTAGTAACTGATTGGTTACAAATATACGTAACTTTTCGGTTACAGGTTTTAAAAACGAAATTTTTTTCATAGTATCATTGAAGGAGGACTTTAGTCCGTTGAAACAATCCTCTAAAATCACATCAAAGGCTGCAGCATACTTACGCGGTTGCCTTCTGTGTCAGTGAAGGAAACATACTTGCCTACGCCAGGTATATCCATTGGCTCGCCGATGATCTTTCCACCTGCAACCGTCACTTTCTTCATATGCTCGTTAATGTTTTCAACTCCGATAACGACCGACGGCGCATGCGAAAGTGGGTCTTCCGTTTTCTGGTAGAAACCTCCGTTGATGGTCCCTGGTGTTTTTGGTCGACCTTTTTCATCAGATTCAGTTGTGCCCGCTAAGACGTAGCCGCCCATTTCTTCACCAAGTATCTGTGTTTGCCAGCCGAATGTTTTGGTATAAAACTCGCTCATGCGCTTTCTGTCTACTGCTGGCATTTCAAAATGTATTACCGGATTCATGATTTTTCTCCTTAGGTGTTAATGAATTATTATGAATGAAATAAATGTATGCAAAATTACGTTCGGGTTTTTTCTTTAGCAAGATTTTCCTTCATTCTTGCTTTGACGATTTTTTTTACGAGCGTTATCGGAATAGGCTTTTCCAGTGAGAATTGAATTGCGCCCTTGGAAGTCTCATACCCTTTTAATTCGTCTTTGAACTCTGCAACAGTTCTTGAATTCCACGGATAAAATCCGGCATGTTCCTTCCATCCCGCAAAACCTACAAGCATTCCATGATACTTGAATGCAGGCATGGCATAGCTGATCACTTCTTCGGCATCAGGTGCAACGGATAAAATAATTTTCCGCAGCTTTTGAAGCGCTGCCCTTGTTTTCGGCGGCTGTCCGGCAAGATATTCGTCGATATTTGTTGCTGGAGCCTTCATCGTATTTCTTTCCGTTTTTAGCTTTTTGATCTCCGGCGGCGGGCCTGATTTTATTGTTTTGAAATCTGTCAGTACAGCATAAATTGCCATAGCATGACCATGCCCTAAGCCAAAATCCTTTTTCAGCCAGGATACGATTTGCATTGCTTTCGTACTTTCTTTCAGCAAGCCCTTCTTTTCGGCAAGCTTCCTGAAATCATCAGGTGTCTTGCCGGTTTTGGTCGTGATGTTATCGAGATATGCTTGGAATGACATAGTTGATTTATTCCATGTTCAATTTTAAAATCATGCAAATGACCCTGTCTTTATCTCTCCGGCACGCTCGTAATTGGCTATAATTACACCAAGAGGAGAAGCTGAACATTTTGTCAGTTTGAACGAAGCAGGAATAGTCCCTTCGGCAAATAAGCGTTTACCGGGGCCAAGAGTGAGTGGGTATATTTTAAGCCATAGTTCATCAACTAAATCTTTTTTTAAAAGCGTCTGGATAAAATTGCCGCTTCCATGAACCTGCAATTCGGGCCCATCTTCTGCCTTAAGTTTTTTAATTGCGCTTACAACATCTCCTTCAAGCACCACAGTTTTCTCCCAGGTATATTTCTTCGGGCTGTGCGAAGCGACGTATTTCGTGGCAGCATTAATTCCTTGCCCGCCTTCGTCATTATGTTGGGGCCAGTAAGAAGCAAATATCTCGTAGGTTTTTCTTCCTAAGAGCAGATCGAACGGATGCCCCATCTGCTCACCCATAACTTTCCCAAAGAATTCATCGAAGTATGGAAATGACCAACCGCCGTACTTAAACTTTCCCGACTCATCTTCTTCCGGTCCTCCCGGCGCTTGCATGACACCATCGAGTGAGATGAACGATAAAACAATAATTTTTCTCATGATTTTAAATGTGTTTGTAAACGAAAAATGAATTATTTCGAAGCAGTGCCCGGCGCATCGAGAAATGCGATAGCCGTCGGTACTAATGCAGGAGCCATTGCCATATTGTAATGTGTAACTCCGGGCAGGATCGCAAGCTTTGATGCTATTTGTCCTGATCCGTCCCATCCGCCATCCTTCTGACCGCCGCCGAGTAATTCAAACGTACGAACAGCATACTTGGGTGGAAATATATCGGCATCACCGGCTACGACAAGCGTCGGAGCTTTGATCTGCCGGACTGCATCCGAAAAATCGAAGTCTTTCTTCATAAAGTCGCCCATCTTTTGCAGCAGCCGCGGCCAGTCCTGCGGGCGTGGATTGAGCTTTGCATACGACTGATACATCGGCGTCTGCTTCATTTGCTCGGCTACTCCTGGTCCGACCTGTGCTTGCTGAGCAAGAATATCGGGATAAAAATCGTTACGTCTGATTATGGCTGAAATGAGTACGAGTTTATTCACCATTTCCGGATGGCGTACTGCGATTTGCAGCGCCACACCTGCTCCGAGCGAATAACCCATCATATCGGCTTTCGGAATTTTTAAGTATTGCAGTAATCCTGCAATGTCTTCGCTCATCGCTTCGACGGAAAAAGGACGATCAATATCCGCTGTGCGACCGTGCCCTTGCAGATCGACGGCAATGACCTCGCGTCCTTTCGCAAGAGCATCGAGGTTCGGCTCGAACATCTGGGTCGAACCGAAGCCGCCATGCAGCAGCACAAGTGGCTTGCCAGTGCCGTGTATCTCGTAATAGAGGTGGATGCCATTGACATCCGCATACGCGCCTTTTGGCCGCTGAGCGAATGCCATAGCACCATATAGTAATCCGATAACGGCTAATACTGTAGTCAAAAATGATTTCATAGTAGTATCGGTTGAATATTGTTAAAGAGAAATGCTAATAGTAATCTCTTGCTTTTCACTTATGATCGCAATGAAGGACTCCCCTCCTACCCCTTTACGATCGGTACCCAGATCTCTACCTTTGCATTGTTCATGTCCATGACCTGATCGGGATAGCGCTCGAAATCGAGCGAGAGCTTTGGGTCCATCGAATAACCGCTCGATGGCATCCACTCCGCATAAATATAGCCGAAAAAGGCGTGCAGCCCGTCGAGCGGACCGTTATAGATGAAGACGGCATAATTCGCTGCCGGAATTTCTTTCGCCTTCATCCCTTCCGGCACATTACTAATCGAATCGACTTCATAACCGGCGATATAGTAATATTTCGGGAATCCTCCTTTATTCATATCGAAGTCGCGAGAGTAGTCCTCGATGCCGTAGGCGATTGGCCCCGTTGCATGAGGTATTTCCTGATTCCGGCGGCCAAATTCGCCCCACGCTTCGCGAATATTCGGGATGCCATCTGCGGTATATCATTCGATCCCGACGATCTTAAATGCTTCTTTTGTTTTGAAATCTGGCTCGTTCTGTTTCATTACGCCTTTTTACACTTTATCTGAATATAGCACTATGATTAAAAAATATCGTAGGACGAATCCACAAGCGTTAGCGGTGCGGCCACTGGCGGCTTTTCCGGACTGCTTGCTTTCAATTCGCTTTGGAATTTCTTAAATGACTCTAAACTATCTAACTTGAAACTCTCGGTGTCTCTTCTAACCGCGAAGTGAGTGAACGTCTTGCCATCGTCTTCGACGAAAGTAGCGTAGCGGATGTCAGAGCGATTTAATGCGCGCAGTTCTGCCATTACATTCCTAATATTCTCTTTATTATGTTCGGCATATTGTTCCTGAACGGTGTATGTAACTTTTATAGCTTGCATATTTATTTGTTTCAAAAGTTGATCGAGTTAACGAGTACAAAGTTACGGCAGGAACAATAAAGATTGTGAGGCGTAACAACGGCATTCTCAGGGGTTGATTACGACA
>PLXB01000498.1 GCA_003151215.1 Ignavibacteriota bacterium | reverse complement strand
CCATTTCGGGCGGTAATCATGAATTTTGCAACGGAATTATTACTTAGCGAAAGCGAATAGAGATTTTGCTTTACGCCCAGCATATCATAAACGGCAACACTTACTTCACCGAGATTAGCTGATGAGATGATCGAAATTTCCCCGCTTGTAGGATTAGGGCTGAGGCTGAATTGCGGCATTGTACCTTCATGCATAAATCGCGATAATGTTTCGATTCCGCAGCCGGATGGAGGTGTGATAATACTTGTGACAGATGCAGGCAAAATATACTGACAGGGATCTCTCATTGTCAGCACGGTTACTGAATCGAAAGTCAGGTATGATTTCATAAGGGAATCATTAAATACATCAAACTTTGCATATCCCAAAATAGAATTCGGTTTTGCCTGCGCAATATAAAGTTTCGATCTTCCTGCCCACTCTTCGGTTGGTATATCTAATTGAACATTTGCGAGGGAATACGAGCCATGATAGGTCAACTCGTTATTATAATGCAAAACGAGATCAATATCTTCTGCATGATCGAGACCGTTAATCGTGATGGGAACATTGACGGAGCCACCAATAGTATCTGTAGATTTATTGGGGATTGAGAGAGTGAGCGGGTGAGGAGTTATGCCGAACCCCTGAAGAGGAACCGAGATTATTGTGCCATTTCCGAGAGTCATTTCGTAAACTGCATTTCTTACACCGCTATCTGAAGGAGTAAATGAAATAATAGTTGAATCCAGCGACCTGAGAGGATCAGAAATCTGTCTGATAAAAGTATAGTCTGCAGCATGTAGACCGGTGATATTTTGAGCAACAATTTTCGGAAGACAACCATTGGTATTCAATGTAAGTGTTTCCTTTTTCGGTGGATCGCAAATAAAGATGCTATCGGATGTGAATAAATTGAGAGGAGTAGAAGAAAATGTAAAAGGGATGCTCGCATTAAAGCCATTAAGTACAATCGTATCTATTAAGCCATTATCTGTTGTAATAACCAGCAAGCTATTATTTTTTCCTGGTTTTAAGGAATTGAAAATAATTTGCAGAGAATCAAAAGTGACACTTCCGACTGAATAACTTATTGAATCTTGCCCGAGAATTGACAATTGAGAAATGGAAGGCGGGTAACAACCGGAGCGGTGCAACGCAAGCGAATGAACGATAGAGTCGTAGCAATAAATAGTGTCGTTAAGGAATATGATTTTGGGAGTAACAGTAAGAAAACCGTTAGGTTTAATAGAAACCGAATTGCCGCCGCCATTGTCGGTTGTCCAAATACTTCCGTCTTTATCCACAGCAAAAATTGTGGTATCGTTTTTATTACAGATCAATCGCCCATCCGATATGCCGCTGGGACCTCCGATAATGTTCCAGGTCATCCCCTGGTCTGAAGAGCGGACTATTCCATCTTGTGCAAGGGTCTGGGCATATAAAATTCCAAGAGGGGTAGAAATGATGGAACCGCAAAAATAATTTGTTGTCTTTGACAGCGTTGAATTGAATGTCTGGCCGCCATCATAGGAATTGAAGATATGCCCTAATCCATCTGGTGCAGGTAGGGCGGTTGATTCATTTACAACCGAGATTACAGTATCATTGCAAGCATCGAGCGCAAAATCATGACAATCAAAATACAAAGTGCCGTTAGTTTGCTGCCACGTTGCACCGTCATCAATAGAGTAGGAAAGGATTCCGACGTTTGTATTATTATCTTCTTCGAGAACGAAAATTGCATTGTCACTTTTTCTGACCTGAACTACTTCTACATTAAAAGATGCTGAGGGAGTAACCGCTTTCCATGTTAAGCCCAGATCATGTGAAATATTTAATTTGCTTCCTCCGTTAGTAGCGACGATATCTTGGGAAGTCCCGATAAATTTGGCCGATCTACAGCGCTGAAAATTTGTATTTCTCCATGTCAAGCCGCCATCAGTACTCACAAAAAGACCTGCATTAGTAGTCACCATTGTGACATATTTCCCTTTATAAATATCTAGGTCGATTACGCCATCGGTATTTGTAGAAGGTAAGGGCATTAATTGCCAGGTTGCACCATCGTCCGAACTGATACCAATGGAGCCGTCTAAACCAGCAATTATTCTTCCCTCACTATATGCAATAGAGCCTTCCCAGGCTTTATAGTAGTGTGGGAGCAATCCCGGCGCAATATTCTTCCATTGAGCATAAGAATTTGCATCTGCAAGGAGGATGAGCAGAGAGATAGCGAAGATTCGCCTGAAGAGAAGACTGATCATATCAAAGTGAAACACGGAAAGGCCTTGACAGTTTCCGTAAGAATTCCAGATTTAGGCTGCTTTCTTAAAATTCAATTGTCCAATAACCATGCTTCCGATAATGATCATTGCGCCGGCGAATTCCATTGTGCTTAACCTCTCTTTCATCCAGAGATAACCGATGAATGCGGCGACGACAGGTTCGAGCGTATAGATAAGCACTGCAGACGTGGGAGATACCTCTTTCTGATACATCACTTGAATAAATGTCGAAAGCGCCGTTGCAAAGATGGTCGTATAGAGTATCGCAAAGACGGAATTTCCGGTTATTGCGAAATGCGGCGTCTCTGCAAATGGAAGAACGATGAGGATGCAGATAAGTCCGATACAAAGCTGCATAGCGCTGATCATCATCACCGATGGATGCTCACCACCGGAAACCTCATTTGCAATCGTATGGATTTTATCAAGCCAAAGTATATAAATTCCGAAACTGAAGGCGCACATTAGTGTCAGTACATCTCCAATGACGATCTTTTCTAAAGGATAGGGATGGATCAGAAAAATAATGCCGACGAGCGAGAGCATAACGGCAAAAACTTTCTGAAAGGAAAAACTTTCATGGCCGATCATCTTCGAGAGGATCGGAGTCCAGATCACAGTCGTTGAGGTGAGAAAAGCGGATTTCGACGTCGTTGTCGTTATAAGTCCTACAAATTGCAGGATATATCCGATTCCAAGCGTTGCACCGATAATGAATGCCTGTTTGCGAAAATACCTTTCGTTCTTGTTTTGTGGAGCAAAAAGAATGCGGATACCTTTGCGAGAATCCTTGGATATTGCAAGAAAGATACTTAGTGAAAGAATAAAACGCATTGAGGCGAAAAGAATGGGCGAAATATCAACAAAAGCATTTTGGACGATAGAAAATGTCGTACCCCAGACGCATGTCAGGAGGGTTAGGATAATAATGGCGCGGGTTCTTTTGGAATGCCTGGGCACGTGATAAATTACGCTATTTATAGATTTGGAACGGTGTTAACAGAAATAGGCAATGTAGTGGTTCGGGGTCAGATTTCATTCCAGAGGAGCCGAAATTCGCATTAGCAACTGTATCGACTGCGGCGATGAATTTTTTGCATTTCATGTAATAAATTTCCATATAGAATTCAATCTAATAGATATTCCTGAATATCAGCTAATTACCCAAAAAGTGGTGGAATTTTTATTCTGTAAATACGGTTTGTAATCGGCTATAATTGTAATTCTTCTGCCGGACACAAACCAAGTCGATTATAATCGTCGTCTCGTGTGGAAGCGTTCAACTAAACTTACTTGAGATCTTGACCCGACAAACGACAACCCGGCTTGCGCGTTTTTCCAGTATTTCGCGCGTTACTTTTTCCTTTTTGATTGATTTTTGTATTGTTTCCTTTGGCAGCAAGTATGACTGCTAAAGGTAGCGATTTCCCGTACCGATAATTTCCCGGTGCGGTTTTTGTGCTTGAATTCTACGGCAAATTTTTTATTTTCAGACTCATGGCAAAAAAGACAACGACTCCGCTTTTGGGCGCCGCCCATATCAGCGAAAACGGCAGAATAACTTTCTCGAAAATTCCGAAGGATTACAATATCCCCGATCTGCTTGATGTGCAGCTTAAGAGCTTTCAGGAATTCTTACAATCCGGGGTTCCGCTATCC
>PLXB01000055.1 GCA_003151215.1 Ignavibacteriota bacterium | reverse complement strand
AGTTTGATTGAGCTCTTGAAAGAAGCGTCAGCTTGGTATTTATATCAGTTACCGTCGTATCAAGATTTTGTGATGCTATCTGCGGATTTGCAGCATCAAACGCTTCGAGCCGTTGATCGGCGAAATCCATAGTTGATATTGAAAAGAAGTAGGAAGGAAGAAGAAGAATGGTCGAAACCAAGCAACAAATGGCAAAAGCGGATAACCCCACGCTTGCACGGCGAACAACAGAAATTTTTCGTACGGAATCTTTTTGTTTTTCGGGCAATACATTAAAAACCGAGCGTGATGCATCTTCATAATCGCCGAGCGCAAGCCCAAGAACTGTTGCATACCCGAGAGATTCTTGAAATGACATATCGGGAACTGATAAATTCATATCTGAAATATTTGTCCAAGCGCTCAAGTGAGAAACTTTTACCTTCATACTTGCCTGCAGATACTCGGCAAGGCCTTGAAGATTTGAATCACCGCCGCATAAGATAATGCGATTTATCGCTTTAACATTAACATCGTTATGGGTTTTCCAATAAATATAGTGTTTATCGAGTTCGTCGCGCAAGACAGAGACACCATTGAGTATGATTGGAAATATATCATTGATATTGGCATCACTTCCGAGAGTATAGAGGCGCTTCATTTCTTCAGCCTTTTGAAAAGAAAGCGAGAAATTCTTAGCTATCATATTTGTCAGAGTATCCCCTCCAATATCAAGCGTTGTCGTAAAGTACACTTGCGTATTGCTTGCAATTGAAAGGCCTGAGCGAGACTCACCGAAATCAACAATCATGACTGTGCTTGGGTCATCCGCAGGAATCGCAATTCGCGCCATAGCTTGCGCTTCAAGTTCGAAGGACAAGGGCACGAGATCTGCTTTTTGAAAAACAGACAAGTACATTTGAGCTGTTGATGTTGCGACAGNNCAATATACTCCTCTATTTGCAGAAGGATCGCTTCTTTTAAATTAGAAGCGTCTATTTGTGGAATTGATAAGGTAAATAAGTACATTTGCTCGTCAGGCAAAGACACTCGAACAAAGTGAAGTCGTTCGCGATTCTTCAGATCCGTCAAAATAGCGATGAGAGTCTTTTCATCTTCGATTTTTCCCGAAACAATAACCCCCGAAGGGATTTTTACTTGTCCAAAGCGGCCCAATCGCAAACCATCCTGTGTTGTTAAAAGCTCGCCATACTTAATGGACGAGTCAGAGATATCAAGCGCGCAGGAATTCATCGACAGGTATGACGGCGTTGGAAAATAGCTGCTATATAATTGCTTCATGCCTTATTATTATACGCTACTGTCTACGCAGATAAAAGCGTTATTTTGATTTTCTGCCAAAGATATATTGTCGAAGCGCATGAATACCGACGGGTAAGAATGAAATAAAGAGAACAAAGATCAGAATTGGAAATAATAATTTATCAGGGTTCGGAAGTACACTGCCTAAGTAATACCCCATCAACGGCACAAGCGTTGCCCACAAAATACCGCCGACGACATTATATAAAAAGAATGTTTTGTAGCGCATTTTAGCCACACCAGCAACAATTGGTGCAAAGGTGCGGATGACCGGAATAAATCGTGCAGCAATGATAGTTATCGAACCGTGTTTTTTATAAAAGCGCTCAGCGTCATATATCCGATTCTTATTAAAGAAAAACGAAGTGTCGCGTTCAAACAAGCTTCTGCCCATAGTAATACCGGTCCAATAGCCGACATTGTCGCCAACGATCGCAGCAACAATACACACTCCGATCAGGATACTGATCGGAAAATATCCCAGTGAAGCAAATATGCCAGCTGAGAATAAAAGAGTGTCGCCCGGCAGAAAAAATCCGAAGAACAATCCTGATTCAGCAAAAATCATCAAGGATATGCCAAGAAGTCCGATTGTTTTAATAAGAGTGACAGGATCAAGCATACAAATTACCGTACCTTACTACCTGATTCAACACTACCATCTGGAATAAGAAAAATTGGCATATCCTCTCCAACCGCCATCAGCATTCCATTTGATTCAAATCCTTTGATCATCCGCGGTTCAAGATTCACAATATAGAGCACTTGCTTGCCGATCAGTTTTTCAAATTCCGGATAGTATTCCCTAATGCCTGAAATGATCTGCCGCAACTTCGGCTCTCCCGCTTCATCTTTTTCATTGAAATCTATTTGGCAGCGTAAAAGCTTGTCAGTTTCCGGCACCGGCTCGATCTCCCTGATCGTTCCGATCCGAATATCCATTTTCTTAAATTCTTCATACGTGACGTAGTCCATATTAGTAGTTATAGCATTAAACTATCTCTTATTCATATTTATTTCTGATTCTTCTTATCTAGATATCGCTGCAAGATTAATGCGGCGGCAGACGCATCGGCTGGACCTGCATCAGTGGATTGCTTAGTTATACGAGCATTATTGGATTCTTTTCCTGGTCGGCCACGAGCTTCGATCGTGGTCATGAATTCGGCTTGGAAGTAAATCGGTAAATCAAGTTCAGCTTCAAGATTACGCTTGAATTCTTCAATACTGCCCATGATCTTGTTGGCTTTACCGGATAGATCGTTAGACTCTCCTATAACAATAGCAGTGATCCCTTCTGCGGCGCAAAGAGCGCTTACGACAGCTACAAGCTGCATATTATTAGGGAGGACGATACTTGGAAAAGCCATCATTCCGCTTTCGTCAGAGAGGGCCATTCCGACCCGCTTGCTTCCATAATCAATGCCGAGATATCTCATATACTACAGCCTAGCATAATTGCGACGCTTATTGTAATAAAGGGGCGTTTCTGCTATGATGCCCTCATGACTGAAGCATTTCAAAGCGTTTTGTTGATACTGTTCATCATTATAGTCATACTATGGACTCTCTTCTGGAAGGGATACGGAATCTGGGTAGCCGCTCGCGCTGGCCATAAGCGATGGTTTATCGCCCTCGCGATATTCAATACATTTGGAATCCTCGATATCTTCTACGTATTTTATATCGCCAAAAAGAATTCGAATGATATCAAGAAGATCTTGAAGACTAAAATTTAAATACACTACGGAGGTGTGGCTGAGTGGTTGAAGGCACTTGTCTTGAAAACAAGAGACCNNGAATCTCACCGCCTCCGCATTGACAACTTAGTAGTTTCGTGTCTCTATTGCTCTATGGGCAAGTGCGACTCGAGTGCTATACAGTTTCACAAGAAAGAGCAGACTCGTCTGCTCTTTCTTGTGATATGAGTCTGGAAAAAAGGTCTATGATATGTAAAATGTCATCGACGAG
>PLXB01000421.1 GCA_003151215.1 Ignavibacteriota bacterium | reverse complement strand
ACTCTTTCCCGAAATTATCTTTTTTCAGTTTCTGCGCATTGACAACAGCCGGGAGAATGACTGTGAACGCCAGCAAAAAAAAGAATATCCTTCTTTGCGATCCGAGGGGGTGCTTCATAGTTGCAAAAAATAAGCGAATATCAACTCACCTAATAGAACACTTTCGAGGTGCAGAAGTTACGAAAAAATTGTAAAAAATTTGTCATAAGAATAGGAATTCTTTTTCTCCATTTTTTTCGATAAAATCACGCAGAGTATAGACACGGCGNNATTACAGTAAATTTCGAAGAAATCATCATATGAGCGCCTGATTCTGCGTCACGGACTGTCACTTCAAGGTAATGAGCGCCGGAAGTCCGGATTTGTTTCAGAGAAATGCCGAAAGAGCCGTCCCCTCCTCGTATCGGAACTTCCTCTGCCTGAGCAACCATCACTCCAACAGGATCATAGAGCTTCCATGAAAGCATCAGATCTTTAGCCGCAAAATAGGAGCATGTCACTGTTTGTGAACCACTTAGCATTGCAGGATCAGGAACCGGCGAATTAATATGTATCGGTATGCTCGAAGTAAGCATCAATGCCCTTATCGTTTGGTCACCGCATTCGTTGGCATAGGAAAGTAACGTTGAATCCTTCGACACCCTGTATGCGCATGGCTGAGTGGTATAGCCGACAAAAGGAGTAATCGTAATACTTGTATCTTTCGTCAAATATGCAGTACAGAGAAGTGTCATAAGCAGTGTATTCGATGATACATCGGATGATAAATGCAATCCAACACAAGGGATACTGTAGGTTGATGTGGCCTCGTCCCAAACCGGAGGCGGCTGCTGCGGAATACCATTAGTTGGCGTGGATTCACTCAGCGAACCCGTATGGTCAACTCCGATAGGTCTGATAAGCTTGTTCGAGAATACCAGCCGCAGCGTATCGTTATCGAGTTCAGGCTTACCGAAACGGTTACCGTTAAGGTGGATAGGCAGCCGGAAGGGCTGATCTCCGGCGCTCGGACTGTAAGGCGGCATGACAG
The DNA here is from genome assembly GCA_003151215.1 of Ignavibacteriota bacterium. Next base: position 12,867 of record PLXB01000421.1, on the reverse strand, counting down.
CGCTTAAATTCAACAGGACAGTCTTGCGGTTAAGCGTGACAAGAACCGTATCGTAATTCAAGGAGAGATCATCACCTCCGCTCGGACGAGCAATGATCACCTTCACTGTTTGCGAACCATTCAAAGAATCTGCAGGGAAACGATAACGAATATGCAAGCTAAAAATACTTCCTGCGGCAATATGAACAGGCAGATTAAGTTTGTTCGTATCGACAAATTCGAATCCTGCCGTATCACCTTCAAACCGGAAAGAACTGAGCGTGATATTCACCGGGTATGGGTTATTGATGATGATCGTCGTATCGACAGGCAAACATGTTGAAATATCGCCGAGCATGATCGGTTCTATCGGTGCAATGCCTGCACGAACTTTTGCTTTGAGAATAACAAGCGGCCTGTTCCTCGAATCGTTATTAGCATAGACCGTATCATAAAAATCGCCGATACTATTGACCATGAAATCCACAGCAAAGGGAATCAGGCCGTTTTCAGCGACAGGAGTATTCGGAGCAACCAGGCTGTGAAGAGAAAAATGAGATCCATTCAAAAAAACAAGCGATTGCAGAATACCAGTCATCGTCCCTTTATTGACCAATGTATCATAGAGCGTAGCAGTAGTTACTAACGGATCGGTGATCGTTCCGAAATCAAGAACGGGAATCGTTGCAATAAGCCACGGCTCCGCACCAATACCTGAAAGAGTATCATAATAAATATTGCCGTCAGTCGTTACGATCTCCACAATTGCCGTATCAAAACCTGTATCGATAATATTATTGACCTGATCAAATACCGGAGAAAAATTCACATTGAAAGAATGTATATGCTTTATGCTTCCTAACGTGTCGAGCCTCCAATCAAGCGTAGCATTAGAGGGAAGAGTCGTCACATCAAGAATAAAATCCCGGGGTCTGCCAACATTCGGCATTAAGGAAATCGAGACAATGCTTGTCGTATCGTCTCCGTTATTCGCAACAGGAATAGTAGCCGACGGAGAGGGTGTTCCCAATCGTATTTTCCCGAAAAAATTTCCCTGCGTATGAATATCAAAATTTACTCCTCTGCCATAAAGCCATACCGGTATCAACGGCATGCTATCCGTACTATTTTTTACGGAAATCATAACACTATCATATTCTCTTTTCAGAGGAGCAAAAAAGACGCTATCGGTTCTGATAGAACCTCCGGGCATGACATTGCTTCCTGAAAGTGCCGTAGCGGAGAAGTATGTGCCGAGAAGATCCAACTTATAGCGATTCGTATTTTGAAGAACCAATGTATCTCCTTTGCTGTAAATGGTAAAAATACTATCGTGTATTTTTCCAACCCGAACTCTTCCGAAATTTATTACCGGAGGCTCAACATCTATAATAGGCTTCGAAGATTTCCCATAAACAGTAATATATACATCGTCGGTATTCGACGACCATACGCGCAGCTTTGCCTGAAATGAGCCGACAGTCAGAGGATGAAATACAAAGTTCACGTGAAGAATATCTCCCGGAGGTATGGAGATAGGAGAGGTGATCGTATCGAGCAGATCAAAAGTATTAGTATCGCCGGACACCCAGGAATAGCCATAGATCGTGACGGAGTCCCCAAGCGGCATCGGTATGGAAACCGATTGAACACCGGTCAGCGAATCTTTGGAACTGCCGGCGCGAATCTTTCCAAAATCGAGATCTTGTGCCACCAGATCGTGCAAATACTTAAAACTTCCTCCCCCTGAAAAAGAATAGGAGTCGAACGGGCCGTATCCATAGGTTTCAGCGTAACATGGAAGCGGACTTTCCACTCGCTGAGAACCGGCATAGGTTCTTTGAGTAACCCAATAATACCGTGAGCCAGGCACTGGCTTGAAAACGTGAGGATCGAGTACCCTGCCATTCAATGTCGTCGATCCGAGCGCAAGCGAATCGGCAAGAATTGTAATATAATGATCGATAAAATCAAATCCGACTGCAACGGTCGGAAGGGAATAAAACGTACTCAGATTCTCCAATGGAGGCACAACGGTTAGATCGGGATCGCCTGGCGCCGATGAATCCGGCAAAGCTGTCCGCAAATATTTCACCACTAAAGAAGGCTGCGACGTTTCGATATAGGCAATGCTCGTTACAGGGAATTGAGCATACGAACCTTTATTGATCTTGGATTGCAGTTTACCGTTTACGGTAACAACAGTCGAATCGAATCCGGAAATCACACGAATAATATCACCGCTTTTCGGCCGCATATTGTAATCATCCTGCGAAGAAGCAACTACAGCAAAATGCTTCCCCCAGCTTTCCTGCGGCGGCATCTGCTCGATCAGATGGTCGCGAGAAACACTCGGATGATTATCATAAACATACTCAAGGGAATCAGGCACTGCAGCACGTTCATGCCCGCTAAAGACAGCGATGGGCTTATCGGATGTGACAAGAGAGCCCGTCAGATCGCAGTCGATGCCATTTGCAAGCGGACCCACCCAGCTCTGAAAACCGGAGAACATGCCGATCTGGGCTGTGTCGCGCGCCATGATCTGGATCGCCTCGCCTTTATTCATCGTAAACGAGTAAGGAATGCCGCGTTTGAATTTCCCATTGTAAGAATCTGCTGACAAAGTAACCGTAACAGTCGTATTATCGGCTATCGCTGCGATCCCGAATTCACTGCGCGGATTAATACTATTGAGAATATAGGTATCAACCTGTCCTCCGAAATAACTTAAGGCATTCCGGATGCTTGCAATAGTATAATTCGTGCCTAAGGCTTCGACCGGAAGCACAAGGAATCCATCGGAGGAAAGCCATTTATGCGAGAACCCGTAAACGGCGATCTCATCTTCGGCTTCGATCTTAAAAACTTTGGGCAGAATTACTTCTGTTTCGAAACTTGTCATTTCTGCCCAATCCGGAAGATCGATGGCAACCAATCCTTTGGCATTGGTGACAAACGACTCTTCCCAGGCTCCGTTTGCCAGGCTTACTTTGCCATGAATGCTGGAGCGGGCAGAGATATAGATTCTTCTGAGCGAAGGATCATCCGATGACTCGGTACCGATCACAGAAAGAAACATCAGGTAAAATTCCTTGCCTGATGTTTTATATACCGGAATAATAGCCTGCGGAACGGGGATATTGTACGAAATTGCCAACTTCCTCGCCGCAATATCTATCCCTTGATCTAATACTTTAGGATGGGGAGTTTTTGAGGCGGATACAGCTTGCCTCGGTTCCGCACCTTCGCTATTACGAACGATTTGAGATCGAACTGCCGGAATGCCAAGGAATAAAATTACCGCAAAAAATATCGCCGCAGTCATTGACGCCGTAATTAATCCCCGACTATTTCTTTTCCCAAAGTTCATTCAAATATCGGCCCCTCTTATTCCACTACCATCATCTTCCTGTGCACACTGATTCCCAGTTCGGGGGCGAGGAGTTCAAGCGTATAATCTCCTGGAGTAAGTCCGCCGGTCGAGACCTGAATATTTTGATCCCCGGAATTGGCTGCTCCCTGCATCACCGTCCTCACAATTCTTCCAAGTGCGTCGATGATCTTTACACTGGCATAGGCTCTTTGCGGAATAGCAAAATGCACCGTCGTTCTTCCTGAGGCGGGATTCGGATAATTTTCGAGAAGCACCGATTGTGGCGCAGTCGTATTCACTCCTGCCTGCGACTGCGGATCCATCACGAACGGGAAATCGACGGGCAGCAAGTCACCCCATAAGGCTGTGTGGTACCAAATCCTTACTGAACCGGTGATCGTCTGGTTATAATGCTGCGAAGCCGTCAGTTCAAGTGTTTTTTCTTCTGCCATTTCGAGCGTGCCTGTTTCAAGCGATATATCTTTTTTCAAACGAACGGCTATATGTTCCGGATTCTGAGTATAGGAAATTTCTGCGCTATCGAAATATATTTTCTCTGCCATAATATTTCGGACCGAAATACTCGGAAGAGGGATAGCCGGCGTTCCATTATGCCCCGACGCAATTACCGGAGTCGGAGTATTTAATGATGCAATGCCGTGGGGCGGTTTTAAAAGCGCACCGGCTGTGTAGCCATAAGAGATCTGCGATCCCCATCCGTATGCAAGGATAGNNAGTTGAGGCAACGTTGTCACTGCCCATTTTTTCCCCCCTATAGGAAGAGGGACATTCGTATATGCTTGTTTAGGGATGACAATACCGCCGATAGATACAGTGCCCGCTCCACTGATCTCAGTTGCTACAGTTAAAAATTGGTTTGTAAGATCAAAATTAGTGCCATCATTGGTGATAAAATATGTCAAGTCATTATACGTCTGATCAAGAGGAGGTACAATAGCAAGAAAGGGATCTCCCAACTTGTTGTTGCTTTGATCAGCAGTATTTGCAAACATGCCGACAAGAACCGGAAGATCGGATTCGACGGTAAAAATATTGAGTTCAGCAGTATCGCTTTGGCGTATCACTGTATCATGGAAATCAATCCCTTTAAAATTTCGCCAGAGATTACCATTGACCTTTACTGCTGTTATGGTAGTAGGATCAGCATTGGAAAGCACACGCATAATATCGCCCAATGGTCTTCCAAAGTTTTTTGTGATAAACGAGGTACCCCACGTGCTTGTCGGAGGCATAGCTTCGGAGCAATGATCACGGCTCACCGCTCCATCTATACTAAAACCCGTCGGAACCTCAGTTCTTGCGCTTCCTCCATAAACAACAACGGGCTTCTTGGCTGTGACGACTGAACCTGTCAGATCAAGTAATGGTGTTAAGGGATCGGTTTGGATCTGTATACATTCTCCCGAATCCAGAACAATTGTTATCGGTTGCCCGGCCGGATTGCCATGTGCCGTAATAGCAGAAGGTGTGATTGTAATCGTGTCATTTTCTTCAAATGAAGCAACGGCAAATTCCGAAGGCATTGCTTGAGGCACTTCCGAATTCGCATATGCCATAACGACATAATTTGTGGTTGCTGCATTTCTCGGTATTGCCAAAAAAGCATCTGCTGTGAACATCTTTGAACTCATTCCATAACAGGTAATTGGATAATTCGAAACTACTTTGAATGCCACAGAATCCAATAACTCATCCGTTTCCAGAATAGCATCGTGATTCGGAAATCCGACGTCAGGATCAGCAGAAAGGTGGTATACGAAAGATGTTCGCGCAGCCAAAGGAATCTTTTTGCTCCATTTAATATGTGTAATGTTATCTTCGAAAGCCCTACAAGAAATAGTCACTGTATCTGCTAAATCGGAATTTGATGCCAAATAAATATCCTGATAACGGGAAGGAGGAGTGTCATAGCTTGGCGATTCATTCTGCATGAAGACAAGTAGGAATTCCGTTCCGCTGCTTGTCACTGTGATGCCCCGCCCTCCGCATACCTGCGAAAAACTTTTTGTCGGCAGAAACGATAAGGCGCCGGCTGCGATAATGCAAAGCGCAATAATGCTGTGATTCCGGAGTGATGATGATGATTGCATAAAATATTCTCCTATTATAAAAAATCTTACTACAAAGATACTACCTTCAAAAACGTAAAGTCTGAAGCGTTATGCTTTCTATTGGATAACGATCATTTGCCTGTGCTCGTTTATTCCAAGATCGGGAGCAAGAAGCTCAATGCTGTAACTTCCTGCAGCCAGTCCTATCGTACTTATTCCGATCGAATGTTCGTCAGGCGTAATCATTCCCTGAATTACCACTTTCACCATTCTGCCAAGCGCATCGTAGATCTTCAGGCTGGCATAGGCGAAAGCCGGAATGCTGAATGTGATCGTCGTTCTGCCAAATGCAGGGTTGGGGAAGTTTTCAAGTCTCACCTGAGATGAAACCGGAAGCCGAGTAAAATTGATCACCGGTTTTGGGGCCGAACCGACGCAATAGCCATAACCTATATCGGGTCCGAAACCATACGCCATAGCAGTAAAACCGTTATCAGTGGTATTTTCGGATGCGATCCGGTGCACTCCCGGAGTTTGCGTTAATGTACCTGAAGAATATAGCTTTCCGTTTAATGGCGTAGAAATATCGGTGAATACCCAAGAAGGTACTTTCACATCATCGATTGTGATCTTATCTTTGCCGCTTTGTTCGGTAACAATAGTGACGAATTCCTGATTTGGATCATAACTGCCATCCTGTGTAATAAAAAAGATGCTAAAATTACCAGTCCGTTCCAAAGGCATAATCATCGCAAGGAAAGGGTCGCCTATCTTTGTGTTCTGATCGCCCGAATGTCCGATCAATCCTATGAGAATGGGATTCGAGGCTTCGACGCCATACGTATCATCTGCCACAATATCGGAAAAAATAATCATCGTATCCCGGAATCCGCCTGCCGTAAGTGGTGCACCCCAAATCTGACCGTTGATCTTGATGACCGTATTATTGACAGATGCCACGACTCTTATCAGATCGCCTAAAGGCCTGCCCGTATTTTTAGCAGCGAAGAATTTTCCCCATGCAGCAACCGGAGGAATTGCTTCAGCAAGATGGTCGCGGCTCGTTCCACCGTTCATACTAAATCCTGTCGGAACTTCCGTACGGGCGCTTCCTCCGTAAACAACTACAGGCTTCGTCGATCTGACGATTGATCCCGTGAGGTCGAGAAGAGGTATATTGGGATCTGTTTGGATCTGAATACATTCTCCGGCATTAAGAACGTATTTTAGAGGTGTATCTACAGGGTTGCCGAGTGCAGTAACTGCCGACGGAATGATAGTCACGGTATCGTTATCATCGAACGATGCCACGCAAAATTCCGAAGGCATTGCTTGAGCCACTTCTGAATTCGCATAACTCATAACGATATATTCATTCAATGCAGATTCGCGAGGAAGTGCAAAAAAAGCATCGGCGGTAAATGTCTTATTGCTCATTCCAAGACATACGATGGGAGCGGTAGATACAACTCTAAAGACCACTGAATCAATCAGTTCATCAGTTTCAAGTATTGCATCACCCATCGTAGAGCTGATCATTGAATCGGTTGAAAGACGGTAAACCGTAGAACCCTGTGCAGGTATCGAAATAACTTTTTTCCATTTGGGGACTGCTCTGCAAGTAATCGTTACAGTGGTAGGATCGCTTACCGATGCAAAGGAAATATCCTGATACCGCGTGGGAGTTCCATCGTAAGTTGGCGATTCATTTTGCATAAAGCAAACAAGAAATTCTTTGCCGCTTTGAGCGCGCGATCGGTTCGGGAAAATAGTTAAGGCAATGGCTATCATCACGCATATTACAGCGATTCTGTGGACCGGGAATACTACAGATGAAAGCATTAGTAATCCTAAATGTCTTCTATGATGATGCGATGCGTTTTCGGGGCAATGCCCGGTCTTGTTCTGTGATGATCATAGCTAAACCGGGACTATATATCAACAACTATCAACCCAAATTGTTACAGGTCCCGCATTAATTAATTCGACGTCCATCATCGCTCCGAACACTCCTTCTGCGACCTTATTTTCGCCGATCAATGCTTTCATTTCGCGGATAAATTTCTCGTATAACCGCTTTGCCACTTCCGGCTTCGCTGCGCCGGTAAAACTCGGCCTGTTTCCTTTGCGGGTATCGGCATAAAGAGTAAATTGACTTACGACAAGAACGCTTCCGGCGGCAGAAGTTACATCGAAATTCATTTTTTCTTTCTCATCCTCAAAAATGCGCAAACGGGAGGCTTTTGCTGCCATTTCGGCGCAAATTTGATCGGTATCGCCTTCGCCGACTCCGAGGAAGATAAGCAAACCGCCTCCTATCTCACCGACGGTTTTACTGCCTATAGTTACTTTAGCATGACTTACTCTTTGGATCAATAAACGCATCTTTGTTACTTGCTTACTATCATAACCCTTTCAATTCCCTGTAAATCCTTAACCGTTCGCAAGACATTCAATCCGGCCGCGGTAAATATTTTTTTAACTATTTCCGCATTACCATATCCGATTTCCACTAAGATTTTCCCTTTAGGTGCTAATATTTTTGGAGCAAGATCGGCAATTCGTCGGTAAAAAGTCAATCCGTCCGATTCATCGGTTAACGCAATTCGCGGATCGAATTCCCGAACTTCTATTTCGAGAGTTATAAATTCTTCAGCGCTGATATATGGCGGATTGGAAACAAGCAAATCGATAATAACGGAAAAAGTCTTTATTATTTCTTCGTGAAAAATATCTGACACCCTGAAATCCACATTCTCTATTTTCAATCTCTTCTTATTACGTTCTGCAAGATCAACAGCATCAGAACTGATATCTATTCCGATAACAGAAGCATTTGGAAGTTTCGAAGCAAGCGCCAAAGCTATTGCTCCGGATCCTGTGCCGATATCTAAGATTTTTAAATCCATCTTCGACAATTCCAAAGCCTCTTTCACTGCTTCTTCGTNNGAAGTTAATATTCGCAACCCAAAAAATTCTGTCTCGCCCAAGATATGTTGAAGAGGCTCATGTTGTAAACGACGCGCAATAAGTTCATCATACGTGGAGTGATCTTCTTTTGTAATTTCTTGATCTAAATATCTGCGCAACTCCGCCTTCTCCCATATTCCGAGAATATACATTGCAAGATATTCGGCATTCGATTTCGCTTCGAGGATTCCGAACTGTTCAAGCTTTTGTGTTACATTCCTGATCGCAGTGTTCCATATCTCCTTTTGAATTGCCATGGTTCAGAGAATTCCGTCAAATACTTCTGCTAACTTCCTTGTCGCTTCGCGTCTTTCATAATGGGATATTAGATCGGCGTTCATTTTCAAAGATGGCGATTCTCCTTTTAACCAACATTCATAGAATCGTTTAATTACACGAGCCTGTCCTTCAATGTTACTTTGCGCAACCGCTTCGCCGCCATTAGTTTCTTTGAGCAATTCTCCGATCGCTCCATCAGGCTGGGCAATAGCAAGCACCGGGCGCATTGCACCGAGATATTCATAGACTTTTCCGGGGACAATATGCTCGACACTGGGAATATCATCGACGATCAAAAGAAGCGCATCACTATCGGAGATCAGCTCGACGGCGCGCGAATGCGGAACGTAGTTCAGCCTTTCAACGAGGGGTTTTATTTTTGGAGCTTCGAACATATCATTCAGATCGGCTCCGGTGCGTCCGACAAACCGCAGATAGATCTTCATTGGATTGATCTCACCCCTATCAAGCAAAAGCTCAATCGCCCGAAAGAAATTTTTGGGATTTCGCGGACCATAAAGCGAGCCGGAATATGTCATAATGAATTTATTCCCGCGGGTTCGTTCGGCGCGTTTTAAGATATCATGCTCAGGATAATCGGCGCTATCGAAGCCGTTGGGTATATGAATAAATTTTTCTTCAGGCAGATCGGAATATTTTGCTATCGCGTCGAAGGCAATTCCCTTCCATGCCACATCGATCTTTTTTGCATCATAAAAAACCGAACGTTCAAGATTGCGGTCGATCATACGGGGTAAGAACCATCTCTTAGGTGCTGAGACCTCAAACCCTGACCACGGGTCGCGAAATCCGGCAACATAAGGAATGCCTGATTTTTGCGAAACCTTCCTTGCAATAACTGAGACCGTGTAAGGCGGGGAAGAAGAATATATCATTTGTACCGGATATTCTTTCACGATCTTCATCGCTTCTTTCACAGCGCTCAGGTACCAACCGATACGGGCATCGGGAATAAAAAAAGTTGCGCGGATAAAATTTGCAATTCTCTGCTTGATCGATAGATCACTCCCTTCTTCGAATACATTAATATCAAGCGACAGCCCTTCTTTCGTGCCCGTGAATTTACGGTAAAGACCGTACGGCTCGAAAATCGGCGACCTGCGGACGATAAGCCCCGGCGGAAGTTCGCTTGCCAGCGATTCATCGCGGGCTTGATATTCGGGATTCTCAGGAGCGAGCACGATCGGAGTCCAGCCGAAATCCTGCAAGTACTTAATAAACTTCGTAACCCTCTGCACTCCGGGACCGCCGGCAGGGGGAAAGTAGTATGTGATAAAGAGTACGTATTTTTTTTCTTGCACTATAGAGATTATTAATTATGCAAAAATACGGCGATAATAATTTTAGAAGCCTCCCTTATACAATTACTCCGGTATTCGGCTCAGTCGGTTATTCACTGTATATTTGCACCATGGAGCAAAAAAACTTTTCCAAATACCTGCCAAAACTCACTTTCCTTATTTGCTTCCTGGCGATCGTTCTTTCCTCGTTAAGAATATTTTATCATCTATTCAATCACACTCCAGGCTTTCTGACTGTTCCGCAGGATGACTTTTATTACTATCTTGTAACGGCGAAAAATATTATTCATCTCGGAAAAAGCTCATTCGATGGCATAACGCTCACCAATGGATACCATCCGCTTTGGATGGTAGTCGTAGTTATTCTTGAAGGACTGTCATTTGGCAATGAAACCGTTTTTTTTATCTTGTATGGCCTCTTATGCTCTTTGTCATGCGTTATTACTTATCGACTTGCATATGCTATTCTTAAAAAAGCATTTCAAAACCAGTGGATGATCTATGGTTCGATCATTCNNCATCTCGTAACGATCAGTTCTTCCTGGATGATATTCTGGGGGATGGAGATCACTCTGACTATTCCATTATATCTTTTTTTGATTAGAAAAATTCAGGATCAAAGTGAATTTTTACTATCGAAAAATGATGCGATCAGATACGGTTTTATTGCCTCGCTCCTGATTCTGAGCCGGTTAGATGCCGTTATTTTTGTTGCATTGATAGTCCTTTATCTTCTGATCATATCACGCAAATCATTGAAGGAGAAAATACAACTCGTTCCATATTTTATCCTCGGCGCCTTTCTTCTGGTCATTTACTTTATATATAATTATACCATGTTCGGAACATTTTCCACAGTTTCCGCGCAAGCAAAGCAATTAAAAGGATCTATTGAGCTTGGTATTTCTGTATTATCGGACATCAGATCAACGCGAGACGGATATTCTGCAACCTATCTCATTCCTATCGCAATAGCATTGCTTATTATTTTTCGAAAAGCCTTTGCCCGGAGCAGGCCACTTTTACTTTCACTCATACTCATCTTTCCGTTTATATTCTTATTTATCTTCCGCACGTTCTCTGATTGGTATCTTTTTGCATGGTATGGATATGCCTTCCCGATTGCGAACGGCATTGCATTATCATCAATACTCTTTGTTGCCGCAAAAAAGATTCAGAAGCGATTTTCGGTATACTTCGGATATGGTTTTATTATTATTATTTCGTATCTGATGCTCCCTATATTATATTTTAAAACGATCGAAGGAACATCTGAATGGGACCCCCATCCCGGATCAATATATGCACATGCAATAAAAATAAAGGAATTCACCGATACTCATCCCGGAAGGTATGCAATGGGAGATAGAGCCGGACTAACTGCATATCTGACAGGAAAACCTACCCTTCAAATTGAAGGGATCATGGCAGATCAAAAAATGGTAGAGCACATTTCATCAGAAGATAATCTTTACGATGTCTTGAAAGAATATCATGTTAACTATGTGATCTTTTCCTCATACGAACCAATGCTTCACAAAGATAGCTGCTATCGAATCACAATACCTTTTGTCATGCAATCGGGCACAAGGTCAAGAAAAATGGCCTGTTCATTCTGCCAAGAGCCCGTATTTTATTATGAATCTTCCGGAAATTCGGCGATTCCCATAGTCATCTATACTTATATCTTCCGGATATAAAAAATGCTAACTTTTTTTCCTCAATAAATACGAAGCCTCAAGAGCAGCGAGTTCACGCAAGCCGGGAATACGTTTCAGGAGGTTTGCTTTAATCGGCGGCAAACCGAATTTTAGCTTGAAAACAGGACGCAGGAAATAAAGCTGTTCATCGACTAATTCCAAAAGCGCATTTTTTATTGCGTTGCGCATTTTGCCGATCGTTAACCTGATCTTCCGCAGACTGGATACTTCATCCACATCGATCTGTAACCGCGCATTTTTATAAGCTTTTGTAAACATTGCTTCCGGCAGAAGCTGGATGTACGGGAATTTTGCCATTGTATTATCGAGCAGATGCTGATGCGCTCCGAAGGGAGAATAATATGGCGGGAATACGACGTAGAGCCAGCCGCCGGGCTTCATGAAATCCATAACATGGCGCAGGCTTAACTCTGTTTGCTCAAGATGCTCAATGACATCCCGAAGAAGAACAATATCAAAATGATTATGCCATTTCTCCGGCGGCGGCTGAGTGATAATATTATGAATAGCAAATTCGCCGTTAATACCAAGTTCGCCAAAGATCTTCCGTGAACTTTCTACAGCTACATCACGAATATCAATTCCGACGACTTCTGCCGCGCCTTCTTCGGCAAGCGCAGCCAGTACGCCGCTTTCACCACAGCCGATCTCGCAGATTTTTGCGCCGGCAAGAGAAATACCCTTACTTTTTAAGTACGGGGCAATATATTCGCTTCCCAAGCCATACTGATAGCCGAAATAATAACGGTCGTAGGAATTAATATCCTCGCGCTTTGCAAGCCGTTGTACTTTCTCTTCTGTTCTCGGTGGAAATTTTGCCATGTTGTAATATTAACATTCATGTCATTGCGAGGAGTCGGTAGCGACGACGAAGCAATCCCCTGAAGTATGGCAGAAAAGTCTCGGTTTCTGCCATATCCGGAGGGGATTGCTTCGTCGGACTAAAGTCNNTTTTCTTCGCGGACTCCGGCGCGAAGATTCTCTTCCATGCCTTCGGAAAAGAATCTGATAACATCTTTTGCCACAAACTCCGGAGTTGCCTCTTTCGTAATTAATCCGCTGATCTTATCGATTACTACTTCCGAAAGACCTCCGACATCTGTAGCGATCACCGGCACATCGAAATTATAGGCGATCTGCACAATACC
>PLXB01000443.1 GCA_003151215.1 Ignavibacteriota bacterium | reverse complement strand
AAATAATCTGTTAATTGCAGATGGTGATTTTGGAGTTGGAATTGCCTTCTCTGACTCAATTCATGGAATTATGACCTCCTCAAATTCTGGAACTCATCATCCGCTTCGCTATACTGTTGATGCAGGGATCACATGGCAACCCACTACTCAATATGGTGAACAGTACCAACCTGTTGGAGTACCCGGAACAACAACTTTTTTTGCAATGGCTGAGCAAGATCTTTTCAGCAATTCTCAAACAAGTTTACTTATTCGCTCCGATGNNGCAGCCGCCGATCCAGGACGAGTTTATGGCTTGGGGCGGCAACTATTCAGCTCCGATGATGGAGGGCAATCCTGGAGAAGGGTATATAGATTTCACGACTCTTCAGAATATTCTGTTACCGGTACGCTGTATTATAACTCAAATCGCATATTCTTTCAGACAGCAAAGGATGGCAGCGAGGGCATTATGGTATCTGAAGATAGTGGGTATACTTTTCATTCTATTTGTGGACCGAATAATATACTAGATACTCGCTTTTATGTACGTGATAGTTTCATCTATTCTGGTGATAAGCAAGGGGGCCTATGGTTAAACACAACAGGCATTGGCTCAAATTCAACTCCCCAGCTCTCTTTAACTCAAATCATTGCTCCTGCATTATTGCAATGCCAAACGTTTGATTCGCTTTTTTCTTTTACTTTTTTCGATTCCTGTGCTAATACTCAGGCAAAACTCGTAAGTGCGTCTATCTCCGGCTCGAATAATTTTTCATTTTCTTCACCATCGGCAATTCCTCGAATAATTCATCCAAATGATTCTCTCTTTATCTCGTACAACCCGCAAACCTCTCAGCCTGATACGGCGCAGCTTCATCTTCGCTTTCATCTTGGCTGGAAGGATTTTGATTCGGTAATCTCACTTTTCGGAGCAGGCAGAATTCCGAAGGAGAATGTGCACTTTATTCCATCGCTTTCTAAGAACGCCGCATCGGCAGGAACGGGCATTGATCTCTATGTGATGCCGGATAAAGCAATTTCCGGCAGAGGTTTGCAAAGCATTTCATTCGATCTGAATTATATCGGCGATCTGCTTGATATTCAGAGTTTTCTCAATAACATCACCACTTCCATTCCGGGAGCTACGATCACGCCTGGAATCCGAACACATTCGGGAAGAACCGAAACGCTTCCGCTTACGATTACCGGCACAGACCTTTCGCTCGATCCGAAACTCCCCATTGCCGATGTGAAATTCGAAGCGATGATCACCGATACGGCATCAACAACGATCACAATGACGGATCTGAAGCTTAATGGCGGCGATGCGAATTATGCGAACTGCGTTCTCTCGGCAGATACATCCAATACGAACTTCACGGAAGTATTTCTCTGCGGCGATACGACATTATATAATTATCTTCACACCGGCAAGTTGCTCGATATAATTTCCATCCGCCCCAATCCATCCCAAGATGAGATCGAACTTGATCTGCATTCGGTAATGAATCAGGATGCTGTGGTTGAGATATTTGATGCTCTGGGAGCAAAAGTATNNAGGAATATCGGTGCAGGATCGAATAGTCTTCATCTGGATATGACGAGCCTTTCGGGAGGGATGTATCTGCTGCGGGTTGGTGCAGCGAGTCAGAGTTTTATGAAAGTGAAATAAGGGAAAGAGGCTGACGGACAAAAGTCCGTCCGGGGATTCCGCTAAACGCTTTCGCTGTGGTGATTTATGGGAAATTAGCTTTTATCGGCGAAAAATGAGGGGTTTATGTTATGCTTTCGTTAAAAATAAAGAAAATATGGTCTCCCATGTAACTTCTTTAGTTCTAAATTGTTATTGTATGGGTAAGTTTGCCAGGTTCAGATGGAAAAAATTTCTTTTCCATCATCATGAAACAACATTGCTGCAAATGGGTCATACCTTTAGCAACAATGGCTGCTAACAAGACTGAGTGGTCAGAGTAGGTCTTGTTTCCCCTCAATACCGGGGATGAGCGTAGAGTTAGCTTATTTTGTGCTCCCTGATGTTATGCTGAAGAATTTAAAAGCCCTCTTTAAACTTCTTCTCCCTTGGGACATCTCAGGGTACAGGTGCAGTTAGCGATAACGTTTGCTTAGCGCAGAAAGCCATGTTTCCTTTTAAAAAAAAATAAAGCGTCACATCTTGAGAAGATGTTGTGTCTTTATCATAAAGGGAATAGATTGGGTCGGCAGTCGCGAAAAAACAAAGCACATTGCCCCAGAAAGCAGTTCGCAAAAAGTGAAGTTGGCTAATTTTCCGTTGGGGAAAATGATAACCCTCTGAGTTCTCTTGGCGATAACTTTAGTTTGGATGAGTTCTTGTTAATTTTAAAAAAATAAAAAATATGAACATAATGATACAATTTCGTGCGAAGGTACTATTGTGTTGCCTTGCACTTTCGATCCTTTCCTTAATGAGCGCTCCTCTCAGCGCCAAGGTAACGACCGTAATAATGTCGCAGGATTTCTCCAGCGATATCGATGGCGGATTTCCTCCTTCGGGCTGGAGTACCGATGGCTTTGGTTTTTGGTACGGCTCAAATTACGGAATAGATAAAGGCACCGGAGACGGCGGTTTTAACGGCTCGGCGATGTTTGATATGTTCGATAATTGCGGCGCCGAAAATCTGTATTCTCCATCGGTTGATGCTTCGGCGTATAATGGGAGCGGAGCGACCGTAACGATTGATTTTGATTATTGGTGGGAGCAGACATTCTACGATCAATTCGGCAATAACACGGTCACGATCTATGCCAATGACGGATCAGGCAACCAAATTCAACTTGCTCAAATTTCTAACAGCACCGATTTTACTTTCTCAAGCGGTAACTTTTCGGAAAATTATTTTGATCCGCTTACAGACCCAAGTCTTTGGGGTCACAAAACCTATACTATTCCGGCAGCGTATGCTACTTCGGGACTTCAAATAGTTTTTAACGCCGATGGAAGCAGCGTCTGCGGAGGCGGAGGAAATTTCGGCGTAGATAATATTGTCGTTACCGGATCACTACCCCAAAATATTACCTATGCACCGGCAATGCTGGCATTCGGCTCGGTTCTGACCGGTACGCAATCTGAGGCTCAATGTGTGACACTGACAAATCCAAGTTCGGTCGATGTGCCGATCAACTCCGCATCGATCGGAGGTCCGCAATCTGATCAATTCACGATCAGTGGAAATGTGCCTGCAGTGATTCCTGCCGATGGCAGCGTCAATATCTGTGTCGTCTTTGCGCCGATCGGTGTTGGCGATCGTACGGCAGATCTCTTTATTAATAATAATTCCGATAACCATCCGCTGATCGACGTACCACTGACGGGTCATTCTTCAGCACCGGTCATCGAGATCGATCCGATCGGTAAAGTGAATACTTCGACGAGACTGTTCAAAAATACGTTTATCAGACTGGGCAATTCGGTTGAGCAATGTTTACTGGTAAAGAACATTGGCGAAGCCACTCTATCCGTTGATCCGGAAGCAACATTTATCGGAGGTGATTTCCCCAGCGAATATACCATATCGCGTATCCCTGCAAATCCTTTAGTGAACGGCCAGAGCGATACGCTTTGTGTTATCTACCATCCGACGATGGAAGGATCGCATCCGGCAAAACTTTTTATCGCAAGCAATGCATTTAACGGAGTTCAGGAAGTCGATCTTACCGGTATCGGTAAACTTCCGAAGATCGTCGTTACTCCTGCAATAGTTAATTTTGATTCAGTTCAGGTAGGAGATACGAGCTGCACACAGCTCACGATCACGAATCCCGGAAGCGATACATTGATCGTTGCAAAAAATTATTTATCAAGCAACGAAGGGGATTTCCACTATACCGGATTGAACGATGAGCAATCGATCATCCCGCCCGGAGTTTCGCTGAATGTATCGCTCTGTTTTATACCATTGCAAAGAGGAGAACGGGAAGCACGGCTTACACTCGTTACCAATATTCCGTTGACCTTTGAAGAGCAACGCCGTGATACAGGGACTGTGAATGTAGATATTTCAGGGACGGGAGTTCCTACCGGCAATCTCTCCGTTTCTCTGAGCGGCGCTCCCACATTTGACTCTGCGCTCGTCGGTACGAAAGTCTGTCGTCAGGCAACAATTAGTAATACCGGTCAGGCAGATATCACGATCACGAGTGCGACCATTGGTGGTGCTCAAGCTTCTGATTTTAGCTATAGCGGCATCACGATTCCCGTAACGATTCCGGCACAATCACAGATCACAGTAAATATCTGGTGTGTTCCGGGAGCCAGAGGGATACGTCTAGGTGCGTTAGTGATCGGAGCTGTTTCCAGCGATAAAACTTCCGGAGCAACAATACCGCTTGGAGTATTCGGAGAGATCGCCTGTGCTTCGCCGACGCCTAACGCTCTGTTCTCGGATGTAACACTTCCGAATAACGGAACCGATTCTTCACTTTGCGTCTGGATTCATAATTGTGGTGATCTGGCGGCAGTATATTCTGCCACCGTTTCCGGCGCGGCGAAAGCCGATTATACGGTGACCCCTTCTTCATCGGCAACAATTGCTCCGAATGACAGCGCGCAATTCTGCGTCAACTTCAAGCCATCAGCCGTCGGAACATCGATCGCTTCGCTTGATGTCACCACAGCAAATACGGCGACGGTGAGTGTGCCGCTTGCAGGAGTGGATGGCTGCGCCATTGTTGCGGCGGTTGCAGACCCCGTTCCAAGTACCGGCGTCTTAGCGAAAAGCACGTTTAATGTTACGATCAATAATACCGGCACTTTTGAGTGGGATGCGAATGCCTCTACGGTGACTCCGAATGACGGCGTTTTTACCGTTCTCGGTCTTGATAAGCCGGCTGCCCCTGCTGCGAACGGAGCAATTGTGGTGCAAATGCAATTCGCACCGACTATTCTTGGAAGTGCATCGGCAATTCTGACATTCCCGAACGCCGGCCCGTGTGAGAATGCGCCGATCAGTGTTCAGTTAAACGGGATGGGAATCGTGAACTCCGTATCGCAAAGTGTGACCGGAGATGGATTCTCATTAGACCAGAATTATCCGAATCCGTTCGTCAGTTCGACCACGTTCAACTATTCTCTTCCGACTGAATCGCTTATCCGTATCACGCTCTGCGATATGACGGGAAAGCAAGTCAAGGAACTTGTCAGCGGCAGGGTTTCCGGCGGCGACCATTCGGTAACATTTGATGCATCGCATCTGGCAAGCGGAACGTATGTCTATACTCTTGAATGCGGATCCGTACGATTGTCGAAAGATTTGGTCCTTTCGAAGTAATAATGTTCATAATGATCAAGGGAAATAGCGTGCCAGTAATGGTGCGCTATTATTTTAAAAAATATGGGCTCCCATGTAACTCTTCCGGAGGTTTTACGTTACAGTGAGATGGAATCCTTAATTCCTTGGTTCTTCCGAAAGTAATAATGTTCATAATGATCAAGGGAATAGCGTGCCAGCAATGGCGCGCTTTTTTTATGTTAACTTGTCCGCGAACCTTTAGCCGCAGTTTACGATTGTTCCTCATTGTTATTTGGTATCATTTCATGGAAGAAAAGAGGCAGATAGTCTGGATCACCGGCGCATCAAGCGGCATAGGCTTGGCATGTGCTAAAGCTCTGGCACAAAGCGGGCGGCGTATTGTCATGACCGGCAGGAATAGGCCGGAGCTTATAAGGAAGGTCACTGAAATTCGCGCCGATGGTGGCGATGCAAAAGCAGTGCAGTGCGATGTATCAATCGAAGAGGATGTCGATTGGACTATGAGGAGTATCATCAAGGCTAACAAGGAAGGACCGGATATCCTGATCAATAATGCCGGCATATCGCCCTATCATGATATCGAAGAGATGACTCCTGATATATTCGACCGTGTGATCGCAACCAATCTCACCGGGAGTTTTCTTTGTGCAAAAGCTGTGATTCCGGAAATGATCCGTAAAGGAGGAGGCACAATAATCCAGATGCTTTCGATCGCGAGTATTAAGGCATTCGCCGGGGGCACTGCTTACGGAGCAAGTAAGTTCGGCGCACTTGGGTTTACGAATGCATTGCGTGAAGAAG